>JANMKT010000087.1:0-15440 GCA_031372185.1 Novosphingobium sp. | reverse complement strand
CCTTCGACGAGTTATCCAATCGAAATGCGCTTTCCGTCTCTCGCGACAATGGTGACGGCCAAAGAGCGGTGGAGGGTTTCGATCAAGGCACAGATTAAGCGCCTCGCCGATCTCGAAGTAATTCCTACCGATTTCGCAATTCATCTATATAAATTATATTCTGCAAAGGGCTGGTCGAGAGAGGAGCCCTTTGATCGTCAATGGGAACCATCGCAGCCCCGCCTGCTGAGTGACGCGATGCACCTTATCGTGGATGAAGGCGTTCGATCAAAGTCGGACTTGCTCGCATTGGAGTTCACCGTGCCTTCGGGCGATGTCGAGAACTTGGCGTGTCTTCCTCCGGGTTGGCTCTCACAGCCCGCTGCGACAGTGTTAAAACTAAAACCGCGTGAAATATCGAATACCGCTGGCGGTGGAGAGATTATTCAATTCCCAAAACGCGGCTGATCCGACGCATCAAAACATCTCGATCTGGTCGCGCATCGGATTCCAGAATCCGATGTCGAGCGGGCGCTGTGCGCGGCGGGGCTGCATCGGCAGATTGGCAAGCCAGCCAAGCTGCTCCGCCATGCTGATGGGCGCAACACCCGCCATCATGATCTGGGCAGGGTCGGGCGGCGTGATCTGCGGCAGGGTCTTGCGCTTGGTCATTGTCCGCCCCCTCAATATTCATCGGCGAGCATGATGGTCAGCACCCGCCGCGTGACGGCGGGATTGGCGGGGTCTTCGCTCCCGAACCGCAAATCGCGGTCGTAATAATCCAGTTTCCAGAACACCCGTTCGCGCTCGTCG
Source organism: Novosphingobium sp. (assembly GCA_031372185.1). GTDB lineage: Bacteria > Pseudomonadota > Alphaproteobacteria > Sphingomonadales > Sphingomonadaceae > Novosphingobium. The sequence goes on along the minus strand of JANMKT010000087.1, from coordinate 14,648 downwards.
TCGCGCAACCTCGGACGGTCGGTCGTCCAACGGCCATCGCCTAACTGATAGACGGTCCCGAAATCGCGCTCGCCGTGCGGGTCGCTGTCCTCATCGAAGGCGTCATAGGTTTCGATCAGTTCGCGGACGCGCGACTGGTCGGCATCGGGCAGCGAGCGAAACCCGACTGTCACAAAAGCGGCGCAGGCCAGCCCCATCGCCTGCCGCGCCCGATCATTCAATCGGGCAATCCGCGCCGTCCGCTCGCGCTGGCTAGCAAGGGTCGCGCTCATTGCACCCGCCCCCTGCGGGTTTCACAAATTAGGATGAGCGCCCCGAAATCCTCGCGCTCGCCAAGCTGGTCGGCAATCTTGCGAACGCACTCCAACGGCAAGCCGTTCTCGTTGGCGACACCGCGCAAATAATCGTCGCGGGTCTCGGCCCCGCACTCACGATACATCAATTGCAAATCACACATTTTCCTGCCTCCTCTTGGGCTGAAAGCCGCACTGGCTGCGACATGCGGCTCTGCCTTCCGGCGAGGATGGGAGGGGGAGGGAAAGCTGAATCGTTGCCCTGGAGCGGGCCAGCGGGCGAAGCCCGCCACACGGGGGTAACTATTCTGCTTTGGGAAACGAGAGGGCAAAGCCCTTGGCGTTCCCGCCAATCAGGAAACGGAGGCGATCAGCCTCCCTCAGCCGCAACGCGGCACAAGCAACGGCACCCTTGCATGGCGTGACGCCGCCGGGCGGTGTGGCGGCAAGCGAAGCGGGAACAAGGCTGTTGTCCCAAAGGGGCAGCGCCGCCAGTCCTCGCGAAAGCGCGCCCGTCGCCCGACCGGCAAGGACAGAGGCGAGAGTGCCAGCGGGTCAGCCATAGGACGCCGCACCCTCAAGGAGCGCAGCGGGAAAGAGTGCGACCTCAGAAAATCCCGCTCATCATCCCCGCTCCCGATCGTCACCCGAAGGGCCAAGACTACAGGCTTGGTGCGCGAAGCGGATAGAGCGGGTCGCCGCTCGGCAGCGCCATCCATTTAGCCGATGGCGGCCGGACATCGACCCACGACCGCTTCGTTCACAATTAAAGCAAAAGCAGGTTCCAGATTGGGTGCTTTGTCGCTAGGTATCACAAGGGGCTTGTAGCGCCGAGAGGCAAAAGCAGGGATTAAGATGAGCGATACGAGTTTGAGATCAGGAATTAGAGATAATCGTACTCGGGGCGCAGCTCATGAGTTCCTGAATTCAAAAATAGTTCCGGGTAGCAATCTATCGTTCGTATCAGCCTATTTTACTAGCTTTGCTTATGATCGCGTCGCTGATGCACTTGATAACATAAAAGGTCTGCGTTTTTTATTCGGTGAGCCGCGCTTTTTAGAATCTATAGATGCTGATGGGTTGTGCCCTCCCGCGTTCTCTTTAGATGAAGAGGGGCTGTCGCTTACCGATGGTATGCGCAAAAGTTCGGCTGCACAGCGATGCGCCGATTGGATAAGGAGTCGGGTTGAGGTTCGATCCGTAAAGCGTGCCGGTTTGCTGCATGGCAAACTCTTTCATGTGCATGATGGACGGCGTGACCATGCGATGGTGGGCAGTTCCAATTTCACCCTCAAAGGCTTGGGCTTTACCGATGAACCCAACATTGAACTCAATCTCGTGGTTGATAGTGACCGTGACCGCGACGATCTGCTAAAATGGTTCAATGAAATTTGGGCAGACGAAACGCTGACCGAAGACGTCCGCGATGAAGTCTTGGGTCAATTGGAACGCCTCTATCGCCATAACAGCCCTGAATTTGTTTATTTCAAAACGCTCTATCACCTGTTCGGGAAATTCTTGTCGGAACAGTCGATTGAGGAAGAGCGGCTGAATGATGCGCGGTTCACAGAAACCGCAATCTGGCGAATGTTGTTTGAGTTTCAGCGCGACGGTGTTCGGGCGCTCTTGTCGAAACTGGACAAGCACAATGGCTGCATTCTTGCCGATAGCGTCGGCCTCGGAAAAACATATATCGCGCTCGCTGCGATCAAATGGTTTGAGCTGCGTAACAAAGATGTCTTAGTCATATGCCCAAAAAAACTCAGAGATAATTGGACGGAGTTTCTCGCCTCAAACAATGCGGGGACGAACCCATTGCTACGCGACAAATTCAACTATCACGTATTGTCTCACACCGACCTGACGAGAACGTCTGGTAAAGTCGGCAACATTGATCTCAGCCGGATCGAGTGGGGAAATTACGCTCTTGTTGTTATTGACGAGTCGCATAATTTTCGCACAGCGTCGCGGGGGCAGCCTGCCAGCGAAGGCAACCCAGCTCGCCCAAGCCGCTATGAAAAATTGCTAGAGGATGTGGTCCGTTCAGGGATCAACACCAAGGTTTTGATGCTTTCGGCAACGCCCGTGAATAACGATCTATCTGACCTTAAGAGCCAGCTTGATTTGATGGTTGCCAGCAAGCCCGATGCGTTTGCTGACCTTGGTGTTGCTAGTCTAGGTGGGGTAATCGGCGACGCTCGCCGTAAATTCAAGGACTGGATAAAGGCTGGGGGCAAAGACAAGGAAGCCCTCATTGGGCGTTTGCCGCCTGCGCTGTTCAACTTGCTGGACGGCGTAACCATCGCTCGCTCTCGGCGGCACGTCGAGCGGCATTATGCCGCGGCTATTGATGAAATGGGAAAGTTCCCAACGCGCGACAGGCCTATTTCGATCTTTTCGCAGATCGATACCGAAGGGCAGTTTCCCGCCTTCGCCCATGTCCATGATGAGATTAGCGCTCTGCAACTCGCGCTCTACAATCCCGTGGGCTTCGTCCAGGATCAGCACAAGCATATCTACGATCCCGGCGGCAATTTCGATCAGGGCAACCGCGAACGCTTCCTGATTGGAATCATGAAAACCGGGCTGCTCAAGCGCCTTGAAAGTTCGGTCAATTCCTTCGCGGGATCAATGGCGCGGCTTTGCGACAAGATTGATGCGCGGCTACGCGATATTGCAGCATATGAAGCGGGTAAAACCACGGCCCTGACCGAAAGCGACTTGCCGGAGGAAAGCGAAGGCGATGAGGAGCTGGAAGTCGCCTTTGAAGTAGGCGGGGCGCTGAAATTCAACCTTGCCCATATGAAGCGGCAAGAATGGGCGGTGGCATTGCAAGCGGATCGTGATCGGCTGGATGCCCTGCGGATTTCTGCATTGGCTGTTACCCCGGCACGCGATTCCAAACTTGCCGATTTGCGCAAACTCCTCACCGATAAGGCTGTCAACCCGACAACCAACCGCACGGGCGAAGCCAACCGCAAAGCTATCGTCTTCACTGCTTTTTCGGATACCGCCGAGTATCTTTACAAACAGCTTGTCCCGCTCGCCAAGGAATTGGGCATCAACACCGCGCTGGTGACGGGCGGCGGCGAAACGAAAGCGATGCTCGGAAAAGCCCGCTATCAGGATATTCTCACCAACTTTGCGCCGCGTGCCAAAGGCCGCAGAGCCATGAAGGCAATGCCGCAAGACGCGGAGATTGACCTGCTGATCGCAACCGATTGCATCTCGGAAGGACAAAACCTTCAGGATGCTGACCTGCTCATCAATTATGACATTCACTGGAATCCGGTGCGGTTGATCCAGCGATTCGGGCGGATTGACCGTATTGGCAGCCTCAACGACAGCATCAAAATGGTCAATTTCTGGCCGACGCAAGACCTCAACCATTATCTGAAACTCAAGGATCGGGTGGAGGCGCGCATGGCACTGGTCGATCTTTCGGCAACCGGCGATGACAACATCCTCGCCGATGCGCAGGAAGCGGCTGAGGCTGATCTGAAATGGCGCGACAAGCAATTGCTGCGCCTCAAGGATGAAGTGTTCGATCTGGAGGATGGGCAGGAGGGCATCACCCTTGCGGAATTCTCGTTGGAAGATTTCCGCGCCGATCTCCTGCAATTCGCCCGCGTCAATGAGGAGGAATTACGGACCGCGCCTTTGGGCATCAATGCTATTGCCCCCGCCGAAGTCAGCGGCGGCACGCTCGATCCCGGCGCAATTTTCTGCCTGCGCCGCAAAGGCGATGTGGCAAAGGGCAGCGAGCAAGCCGTTGGTGGGCTAGATCCCTTCTTCCTCGTCTATGTCCGCGATGATGGCAGCATTCGCCACGGATTTGCTTCGCCCAAGACCATCCTCGATGCCATGCGCGCGCTGTGCCTTGGGCGGAACGAGCCATTTGAGGCGTTGTGCAAAGCCTTCGACGTGGAAACCGAAAAGGGCGCAAAGATGGATAGCTATGATGCACTCGCCCTATCGGCAGTGGCATCAATCAAGGCCAGCTACGCCACCCGTGCGCTGGGCGCGCTCGCCGCTGGGCGTGGCGGCAAGCTGGCGGATGAAGGGCAACAGCCGCGCCACGAAGGAGATTTTGAACTAATCACATGGCTGATCGTGCGGCCCGGAGCGAGTGAAGCATGAGCCACGCCACCGAAACCCTTGCCAAAATTCAAGGTGCCGTAACGGCGCTAGCCGGGAAAAATCTCGCAGCCACTGCAACGGCGCTGATCGGTAACATTGGCTATACCAGCCCCAAGACGCTTGCCATCGAAACCGACCCCGCTCAATTCCTTGCCGAACTCAACATCGACCCCGCCAAGCTGCAAGAGGTGATGCACCGCATCAAGGCGATCCAATTCCTGCTCCAGTTGACCGGCGACGAACTCCCCGCCCTGTCGCGCAACACATCACCGCAGACTGGCGCATCCTTTCAGCGCGGCGCGATAGACAGCTTCGTGTTCCTCGCCGTCGATCTCGATGATGGCGCGTGGTCGCGGCGCGAACTCGTTACCATCGTGCGCGAACTCAATCGCGGCTTTGCGATGCCCGCGATCATCCTGTTCCGGCACGGCGGCAAGGCGACGCTGGCCGTGATCGACCGTCGCGCCAACCGGCGTGATCCGTCGCGCGATGTCGTCGGCGGGCGGATCAGTCTGGTGAAGGATATTGATCTTGCCGCCCCGCACCGCGCCCATGTCGAAATTCTGGCCGACCTTTCCCTAGCCGCCATTGCGCGCAAAAAGGCCCCCGCCGATTTCCGCGATCTTTATGACAAATGGATCGAGACGCTTTCGGCGGCGGAACTCAACAAGCGTTTCTATGCCGAGCTGGCAGACTGGTTCGCTTGGGCCAGCACCAAGCCCGAACTCGTCACCTTCGCCAAAGGCCAGCCTGCGGACGAGGGCGGCAAAGAAGTTGGTCTGATCCGCTTGCTCACGCGGCTGATGTTCGTGTGGTTCATCAAGGAAAAAGGGCTGGTTACGGGCGATCTGTTCAATGCCGACAAGCTCACCACACTGCTGAATGAACCGCCGACATCGCACCCGAAAGGCCATGATTTCTATCTCGCCATCCTGCAAAACCTGTTCTTTGCCACGCTCAACACCGAGATGGATCAAAGGCGCTGGCGCAAGGATGAGGCTGGGCAATCCAAGGACTATCTCGGCCATCATGTCTTCCGTCACGAAGCCAAGTTCGTTGATGCCAAGGCGGCGGAGAGCCTGTTCAATCAGGTGCCGTTCCTCAACGGCGGCCTGTTTGAATGCCTCGATACTGAAATCACCAGCCAGGAGGATGAACGCAAGACCCGCGCTGAAAGGGAACGGCAACGCCTGATTTTGCGCGTCGATGGTTTTTCCGACCAGCCGGACAAGCAACCGCACCTGCAAAACCGCATCTTCTTCGGCGGGGAGGATGCCGTCGATCTCTCCAAATACTATGAGAAGGCCGTGCGCCCGCGCAATGTCTCCGGCCTGATTGACCTGTTCGAGCGATACAAGTTCACCATCGAGGAAAACACGCCGCTTGAAGAGGAAGCCGCGCTTGATCCCGAACTGCTCGGCAAGGTGTTCGAGAACCTGCTCGCTTCCTATAACGAGGATACCAAGACCACCGCGCGCAACAAGTCGGGCAGCTTTTATACGCCGCGCGAAGTGGTCGAGTTCATGGTCGATGAAGCGCTGATGGCCTATCTGAAACCAAAGGTCCGGGCGCCGGCAGATACGGGCGGTATCCGCCCCAATGCGCCAGGTCTCGATTTCGGTGCGGCTCCCGGCGAGTTGGGGCTGGAGGCAACCGGCAACAACAAAGCGGCGGGCAAGGCCGATGCGCCAGACCGCAATGAATCCCGTCTGCGCGCTCTGCTCGATTTCGCCAGTCGCACGCATGATTTCTCAGCCGGTGAAGTCGATGCCCTGATCGCGGCGATTGAAAGCTGCAAGGCGATCGATCCGGCGGTCGGCTCAGGCGCGTTTCCGCTCGGTCTACTGCAAAAGCTGGTTCACGCGCTTGCCGTGCTTGATCCCGGCGGCGAAAAATGGCGCGCGCGCAACCGCGCCTATTATGAAACGAACCTGTCCCGCGCCGAGGCCGTGCCCGCCCCCAATGAACGCGAAGCGGCGATGGCAACCGCGCAAGCCGAACTCGACAAGTTCGATGCCGCCTTCAACAGCGGCCACTATCCCGATTACACGCGCAAACTCTATCTGATCGAACGCTGCCTGCACGGTGTCGATATTCAGCCCATCGCGGTGCAAATCGCCAAACTGCGCTGCTTCATCAGTCTGGCCGTGGAGCAAAAGGCCGATGACAGCCGCCCCAATCGCGGCATCACCCCGCTGCCCAACCTCGAAACCAAGCTGGTTGCCGCAAATACGCTGACGCCGCTGCATCGCAACGGCAACGTCATGCTGGTGACACAGGATTTGCGCGCCGCGCAAGCCAAGCTGCGAGCTGCCAATCGCGCTTTCTTTGCTGCCGCCAACGGTGCGGACAAGCGCCGGGTGCAGAAACAGATACTCGATCTGCGGCACGAAATTGCCGCGCTGGTGAAACAGGATGGCATTTTCTCCGGCGACGAGGCCGCGCTGCTCGCGCATTGGGATCCGTTTGATCCCAACAGCTTCGCTCCCTTCTTCGATGCCGAATGGATGTTCGGGCTGGAGCCGTCGGCCAATGAAGGCTGGTTCGACATTGCGCTCGCCAATCCGCCCTATGTGCGGCAGGAAAAGATTGAGAGTTTCCGCATCAACGGTAAACCGGTGGTCAGCAAGGCGCAGCTCAAGGCCGATTATAAGACCTATGCGGGAACGGCGGATTTGCTGGTCTATTTCTATGAGCGCGCGTTGCGGCTGTTGAAGCCCGAAGGGGCGCTGGCCTTCATCACGTCGAACAAATGGTATCGTGCGGGCTATGGCAAGGGCTTGCGTGGTTGGCTGGTCGAAAACGCCCGTATCCTGAAACTGATGGATTTCGGCGATGCCCCGGTGTTTGAAGCTATTGCCTATCCCACCATACTGATCGCCACCCGCCGCACCGCACCGGGCAAGCCAGCGGACAGCGATACTTTCGATGCCATGAACTGGACGATGGGTGAGCCGGTGGAAACCTTCCCCGCGCGCTTTGCGGCGGAAGCCTTCGCCATGCCGCAGAAGGACCTCACCGCCTCTGGTTGGCAGACGGAACCGGAAGGCCAACGTGATTTGCTCGCAAAGTTGCGTGCCGCCGGTGATCCGCTTGGCGAATGGTGCGAAGGACAAATCTACTATGGCATCAAGACAGGCCTAAACGAAGCCTTTGTGATCGACGCCGCAACTCGTGCGAAATTGATCGCCGATGATCCTAAGTCAGAGCAAGTTATCAAGCCATTTCTTCGAGGCCGTGACATCAAACGATGGAAGGTTACTCCAACTGACAGATGGCTGATCTTTCCTCGTCGCGGATTAGAAATTTCCGATTTTCCTGCGGTGGAGAGTTATTTGACGACCTTTCGAGATCGTCTTGAACCTAAGCCAGCACGTTGGCCGACTGGCAAAGCGTGGCCGGGCAGAAAAGCAGGTTCTTACAAATGGTATGAGATGCAGGATAACGTCGCGTATTGGCCCGAATTCGAGAAGGGAAAAATCGTCTTTCCTGATATCGCGTTAGGCCCCGAGATGGGATACGATCCCGACGGGCATTTCCTTGGCAACACCGGATACATCATACCGACTAGCGATTTTGGTCTGTTGGGGATTCTCAATAGCAGCGTAACGTCTTATTTTTATGCTCAGATCAGCCCTCAAATACAGAATGGGTATTATCGATTCATAGCTCAATACGTTGAGCAGATTCCTATTCCCGCTCGATCGGCGGATCAATCCACCGTCTTGGAACTTGCCGTCCGCTGCATAATTGCCGGTGCGCAGCGTCCCCGCCTCGAATCCCTCCTCAACGCCTTCGTCTATGAACTCTTCTTCCCCGATGAGCTGGCCGCGCGCGGGCTTTCGCCCTTTGCGGCGGCACGCGAGGCGGGGCTGGACAGACTGGCGGGCCTCGAAGGCAAAGCCCTTGCCAGCGCCGCCGACGCATGGTCGGCCCAACTCGCCGACCCCGCCACCAAACTCTACGCCACGCTGTTCGACCTCCAGAGCATAGACGCCATCCGCATCATCGAAGGCCGGGGCTGATGGCAGCGGGGGGCGCTGACATCAATGTCGATCCGCTGCGCCTTGAAGCCATTTCGCTTCAAGCCTTTGGCGCGTTTAGCGCCAATGAGCGCATCCCCATAGGTGGGCGCAACTTGGTCATTTATGGCGAAAATGGCGCGGGCAAATCCTCGATCTACCGGGCGCTGCGCGATCTGTTTGCGCGTGCTCCAAACGACAAAGCCATTGAGCGGAACGAACATGTCCATCCGTTGGATGATGATCTTGTACCGCAAGTGACTGTCGAGTTTAGCCGTGGCGATCCCGTGATCTGGAAGAAGGGCAAGCATCCCGGTAGTCCGCCATCTGATCCAAGGCTGGGCGCTGCTCGGCTTCGAAGTGCCTTTCTCGACTATCAGGAATTGCTCAAAACCAACGCCCTTCACGGCACGAAAAAGCCAAATTTGTTTGAACTGGCCGTTGACGTTCTCCTCCAGGATTATTCGCCGGAAGCGGGCGCGAAGACGGTCGCCGAACGCTGGGTGGAAGTGCAGCGTGCAAAGCCGTGGCGGCATTTCCGTGACGGATCGCATATGCCGCAGGTTGAAAACGCCTGTGAAGTTTTCAATTCCGCTCTGGATGCTGCGGTTGAATCGCTAACGCCGAAAATCAACGAGCTCCTGGGGGATATGGGGCAACAGGGGCTGACCATAGCAACCTTTTCACGTGGCACAGTTCGGTACCAAAATGAGTTTTTGAAGGTGAAGCGTGTTTTCAAGGGCATGACGCTTCACCCGAATGTGGAATTCAGGGGGCATCAGCCCAAGCTCCCACAGCATTTCCTGAATGAAGCCCGATTGTCGGCGTTGGCGCTCGCTATCTATTTTGCGGCCCGCCTGACCTGCATACCGGCTGACGCGGCGGGCAATCTTAAATTGCTTGTGCTCGATGATGTTCTGGTCGGTCTTGACTATGGCAACCGCCGCCCGTTGCTCGCCACGCTGGAAAAGCATTTCGCTGACTGGCAAATTGTTCTCCTGACGCATGACCGGCACTGGTTTGAGATTGTGAAAGCCGCAATCCCAGAGGAAAAATGGACGTGTCACGAACTCTACGAAATGGTTGCGGTTTCGGGAGAGGGGACGCCTTTCCTCCGGCCTGTACCTGCGGATGTTGTGAAAGCCACGCTTCGGCAGGCTAGCGATTTCATCGCGCAAAAGCATATGCCCGCCGCGGCAAATTACGCGCGGTCAGCCTGCGAGCTATTTTTCCGCAAATATTGCGAAAAGCACAATCTGAAATTTCCATACCGCGCCGATCCCAAAAAACTCTCGTTCGACGATTTGAAGAAGGAGGTCGTCAAGCATGTTGCCGATGTCCCGGCCAAATCGGCTGCATTGGCTGCCATTGCCCCTTTCCAGACTCGCATCTTAAATCCGTTGTCGCACGATCCGGCGACATCTTTGAACAAGACCGAGGTTGAAGCGGCAATTGCTGCGGTCTCTCATATGGTCGATGAACTGAGGAAGTAGCAATGACATGAGCGATCCCTTCACACTCTGCGGCTTCGTGCCATCCGGTGATCCGGAAGGCTCACGCATCGTCGAGAAAATGGGCTGGACCGGGCGGGGCTATCATGTGCCGCGTGATGATTGGCCAAACATCCGTGACCGGCCCGAAGTGCACGGTGCGATCAAGGCGGTGGACGCCATGCTATTCTCTCTGAAAGTCCTATCAACATCGGAAATGAAAAAACGAAAAGCAGCGACGGCATGAATGGGTTGCTGTGCCAGTTCGCCCATCGCTTTCCTGAACTCGCGGCGCAAATTTTACAGCGGGACAAGCACAAACGCCGCAATTTTCGAGAAGAAACCATCACTGATATTTTGATGGCCGGTCTAACCGCATTTGAGCCTTGTGGCATACGGGTCGATTATCCGCTCAATGAGTCGCTGACAGGTGAGGATATGGATTGGGAATTCGTCGCCCCTCATGCTTTGGATAGACGACGCTATTTGCGCCTCCACATCCAAGCGAAGCGGGCGATTCAATCTGGCGGCAAGACTCCTTATTGGTTCTATCGCGAACTTGACCATGAATCGCCCAAGGGGGCCGGAAAAGGCACTCAGGCGCAAACCCTTGTAGCTCACGCAAAGGCAACGCCGGGCTGTGTTCCCCTTTATATGTTTTACCACCCGCACGACGCGGTGGTGGCCAAATCCGGAAGGTTGCCTGCCATTGAAGGCGTCAATGTCATGTTCGCCGACAGGATGCTTCAGCAGGTCGGCGCAAGTTGGCCAGTGGCAGAAAAGAAAGTGGATCGCTGGCGACCCCATTTCATGCCGCTGTCACGCCTGCTTTGCTGGGCAGGTGATAGTTTCCATGCCGAACGAGTGGGTGTCGATGGCACTATTGAATTCTTAGTGCGCTCATCAGGCGGGAATTTTTCTCCCGGCGCGTTAGCTGATCGTCTCAATGATGCAGACGTTGAGTTTCGTCCGGGCGTTGACCGGTTGCCCGTCGAGGCAGTCGAAGTGATACCGGATAGCACTCTACGAGCACTGAGCGGGGAACTGTCCGATGAGTTTCGCGCCACGTTGAAACGACCCCGTGTGCTATTCCATTCTTACGGAGTTGACGTGTGATCCCTGATAAAAAATCGATCCCCGAACTTTTCGAAAAGCGCGAACAATATCTGATCCCGCTGTTCCAGCGCGGCTATGTTTGGACGCTGGAACAGCAAATCCAGCTTTTGTGGGAAGACATTATCGACCGCGTCGATGCGTTGGCGCTGCACCGCGAACATGCGAAGCAGGTTGGCGCTGACAAGCTCAAAAAGCTGCGCAAGCATTTCCTTGGGGCGATTGTCGTCGGCCCGCTGGTTGAAACCGACGGGTCTTCGATTGGCACGCGCGAGGTTATCGACGGCCAGCAACGGATCACGACGCTGCAAATCATGCTGCTCGCGTTCCGCGACATTGCCAAGGCGTTGGGTGATGAAGGGCTGATCGATGATATTGGTCTGCTCTGCTGGAACAAGAGCAGTTACCAGCGCAAATCCGACCATTTCAAAGTCTGGCCCACCAACGAAGGGCGCGACGTGATGCAATCGCTTGTCGAGCTGGGCAGCATGGACGCGGTTTGCGCACGCTATCCGGCATGGCGCTGGGTTTCGGAAGACGAAAAGAAGTGGGAGTGGATTGAGCGGCCCGCGATGGTCCAGGCCTATCTTTTCTTTTCCGGCATGATTGCCTGCCAATTACGGGGCAAGCGGTTCGATGCCCAGCTTTCAGGCAATGAGGATGATGAGGGCAAGACGGTCGCGCATTCGGTGATCGCCGCAATCCGCAAGAAGAACGAGCTGACAATTCCATTTGGCGACACCCCGGTTGATCCGGCTGCGGCCAAGCTCATCATGGATGCTCTGGGCCACTGCTTCCAGCTCATGCAATTACGGCTTGATGAAGAAGATGATCCGCAAATCATCTTCGAAACGCTCAACGCGCGCGGCGCGCCGCTGACGCCAAGCGATTTGATCCGCAATTTTGTCTTCCTGCGCGCGGCGCGCAATCAGGAAGATGTCGATGCTCTGTATGACACGCATTGGCGCGGCTTTGACGAAAAGCCCGATGAAGCGGCGGTTGCGAAGGGCGCGAAATTCTGGCGCAAGGAAGAGCGGCAGGGGCGTTTGAAATCGTCCCGCCTTGATCTCCTGATGTATCACTACACCACCCTCCGCCGCGTGGAGACATTGAAGGTCGCGCATGTTTTTGAAGAGTTCAAAGACTGGTGGGATGAAACACCGCGTGACACTGGCACGGAACTGGCGCGATTGGCGGTCATGGCCGGGCATTTTGAGCGGTTTCTGGTGCCTGACCAAAAAAGCGAGTTTGGCCGGTTCTGTCGCCGACTCAAACTGCTCGACACTTCTACACCGACGCCGCTGCTGCTTTATTTGCTTGAGCATCATGCGCCTAATTCTGCGGCGTTCTCGCAGATCATGGGCGACATCGATTCTTATCTCGTGCGCCGCTTCGTGTGCGGATGGACGACAAAATCCTACAACAAGACATTCCTAAACAAGCTGTTAGCCGAGTTGGTCGCTGAAGGGACTGCTGATCCTGACATATTGAGGGCGAAACTGCTCGCGCTCGACGGAGAGAGCCAAGCATGGCCCCGTGACGATGTGTTCGCAGATGCGTGGACGCATCGGCAGCTCTATCAAGGGGCCAGCACCCGAAAAGTGCGGTCAATTCTCGAAGGCCTCGAACTGGCTATGCGTTCGTCAAAGCAAGAGTTTCTGCCGGAGTTTGATCCGCTTTCGGTTGAGCATGTTTTGCCGCAGGGTTGGCAAGCCGCCGACTACCCCTTGCACGAAGATACGGCAGAGGCGCGGGATGCGCGTCGCCGATTGCTGCACAGTATAGGCAACCTTACACTGGTCACACCCGGCTATAATTCGACGTTGAGCAACCGTGCCTTTGCCGACAAGCGCCCGGAAATCGCAGCAAATAGCAGCTTGATGCTGAACAGCTATTTCCAATCGCTGACCGATCAAGACGTGTGGGATGAGGTCGCCCTGCAAAAGCGAGCGCAAGGTTTATTGCCCTTGGCAATCCAGCTGTGGCCTTGTCCTGCGAGCATTCCATAGGTTTCAAACCGCTTCATTGCGCCACTTTGAATTCGCCAGCGGCGAAGTGGCGACAACTGTAGCGAAGGCGCGGGCAAAGGGGTGCTTGAGGCTTGGCGCACCTATTTCCGTTGCCCGCTTGGCCTGTGTCCCGATCAAGTGCGCCAGCGGGGTATCGGGACACAGGCAGAAAAGCTTGCATGGCAGGTCGCATTGAAGCTCGATGCGCCATAGGTCTGCCAAGCAAGCTGCACCGATCTACTCGACCAAGAATGCCAGCGGCATGTCGGCGATTCGGTGAAAGGTGATTTACCCCCGCGTTGTCCGCCCTCGGCGAACGGGTTTCGCCGCGAACCGCGCCTTTGCCCCTGCCGATGCGCGGGCCGTGCCGTCATTACCCGCCGGATCATTTGCTATCGGTTCCCATCCGCTCATGCCCTGCAACACGCGGTCGGCATGTTTGACGGTGTTCACGTGGCCATAATGCTGCTCGATCATCTTAACGGATGTGCCCATCTGCTCGGCGAGGATATAAACATCGACACCTTCGCTAAGCCGGAAAGTGGCATAGGTATGCCGGAAGCAATAGGTGGAACGCGGTGTGCCGTTCGGCCCTATTTTGAGATCAGCCTCGGTCAGCAGCTTCTCAACTGCGTCTTCATACAGGAATTTGACGGGCTTGCCGCTGATGGTGGTGAAGACCGCATCGTCCTGCCCGGTAGCTTTCGAGATAGCGCGAATACGATCAAGATAATCGCCCACACTCTTTGGTGCGACCAGCTTGCGTGATTTGCCTTTGCCCTGGACGAAGAGGACGACGATTTCTTTGCCGTCACGATCCTTGGCGGGCATGATGTCGCGCCAGCGCAGGTTCTTGGCCTCGGGCGGACGCATCCCGGTGTTGCACATGATGAGCATGAAATTGTAGCACATGGTGCGCGCCCATGCGCTCGGCGCTTTTGTGGCCTTGGCAATCCACGCGCGTCCCACCGTATGCAGCTTGCGATATTCCTCCAACGTGAACTCGTCGCGGCGCATGGTTTTGAGCCTCGGCTTGCCCTCGAAACGTTGGCTGGCGGGAACATAGCGTTTGCTGATCGCGAAGTTCATGGCAGCATTGAACGCGCCCATCTCGAACTCAATGGTGGCATCGCTGATCTGGGCGCGGTGTCGGCCCGTCCCGTTCTCGCGCCGCCATGTCGGATATTGCTTCCAGCGATCCGGCCCAATGAGATGAACTTGTGTGCTACCGACATAGCGATCAAGCGCCCCAAACAGCACGTTCTTGAGATTTTTGACCCGCGCCGCGGAAATCTCGCCAGTGTCCGCGCGGCGCTGCTGCACGGCGATATATTCCTCCACCACTTTCCGAAACGAGCGATTGAACACGGGATGGTCATGCTTGAGCAGAACGCGGATTTCAGCGTCTTTATCAACGGCCAGCTCGCGGGCAGCTCGCAAGTCGGTAGTGCCTAGCGCAATGGTCTTATAGCGGTCGGCCTTCGGAAGTTTGATGCGGCAGTAGAAATTGCTGTGCGCCACGTCGCCTCGCCGGAAGATGATCAAACCGGGTTTGAGTTCCTCTTTATCGGTGATAAACGC
>JANMKT010000048.1:0-12451 GCA_031372185.1 Novosphingobium sp. | reverse complement strand
GTCCAAGCGGATTTGACCAAAATGGCCCATCGCAGCGTTGGACAGGCTTGAAATAGAATAACTATTCCCGCACCTATCCGCCTCGCGCTGGACCATTTTGCTTCAAACCTCGATGGCGCGGTTAACAGGTCCTGACCCTAGATAAATATTCTGTCTCCAGAACTTTCTAAAACGGGGATTAAGTAAAGTGTCGTCGTAATGGCCGTAATGGGCCGTAATGCACGTCTCCTGCCACGCACAGCCGCACAAATCCATTTTCCTACACCGCTCGAAGCTGCCATCCTCGCTCGCGCCCCCCCATTTTTCAAAAAGCCGCGCCGCCTGCGCGGCTTTTGTCCGTTTGGGGCCGGGAGAATTTGAAAATGGAATAGCTTTCCGCGCATGTGTTTCATCAACTAACTCCGGCGCGCCAGCGCGGTGAAATCGCTCGCGCTGAGCGGATGAGCTCGCAAAAACCCTTGGTAAAATGTGCAGCCTTCGCGCAGCGCCAGTTCGCGTTGGGCCTCGCTTTCGATCCCCTCGGCGATGACCTGCAGATCGAGCGCCCCGGCCATCGCGATGATCGCACGCAGCACCGCCAGATCGCGCGGATCACCGGCCACCCCGTCGATCATGCTGCGATCGAGTTTGAGATAATCGAGGGGGAGCAGCTTGAGGTAGCGGAAGTTGCAGAACCCTGCGCCAAAATCATCCAGCGCGATCCGCATCCCCTGCCCGGCCAGCGCCCGCAAGGTTTGCGCTGCCTGCTGGATATCGGACAGCAATACCTGTTCGGTGACTTCCAGCGTCAACCGCCCGGCCGGAAAGCCACTGGTCGCTACCAGCTCCGCCAGGGCGCCTGCGTAATCGGAAATCGCCAGGTCATTGGGGGTCACATTAAGCGACAACCGCAGCCCACCCGGCCACCGCGCTGCCCCGGCCAGCGCGGCCTGCGCAATATGGCGGGAAAGCTGGGCAATATGATCGCTTCGTTCGGCAATGGTGAACAAGGCGCCGGCGCCGATCCGCCCCAGTACCGGGTGGTTCCACCGGGCCAGAGCTTCGCCTCCCGCCAACCGGTCATCGGCACAAGCGAATTGCGGCTGGTACAGGATCTCGATCTCGTCGCGGTCTATCGCACCCAGCAGATCGGCTTCGAGCTGGGCCGCACTGCGATCCAGCCGGGTCGCTTCACCATCGGCCCACAGCAAGCGCCGACCGGGCTGATCCATCAGGTTAGACAGCGTCTGGGCCAGCCGATCGAGCACCGAATCCGCGCTTTCTGTGGCCAGCGCGCGCAGCAGGGCAGCACGCGGAGACAGCCGCAGCGTGCCGCCGCCGCTGCTTGTGATCGGGCGAGCGATAGCCTCAACCAGTTGCCCGGCCAGCAGCTGCCACCGCTCACGGCTGCACGCCTCGCTGGCAATCAGCAGGAATTGTCCGCCGCCGCCGCGCGCAGCAAGCCACGGTCCGTCGATCTCATTGGCGGCAAAATGTTTGAGCCGCGCTGCAACCTCAGCCAATGCCGTATCGCCTGCCGCCGAACCATAGGCCAGATTAACCGCGTCAAACCGCCGCAAACCGATCAGCAGCGCGTGCGCCGGGGTTTCCGCCGCCAGCCATTCCCCCAGCCGCTGCCGCGCCGCTTCTCGTCCAGGCAAGCCGGTCACGGCGTCGCGGCTCGCGCCCGATTTATCTGGCGTTTCGTGGGCTTGCTCAGCATTCATCATCGCGGGCATAGCGCAAAGCTCCTTCCAATTCATTGCCAAGCGGCGCGGCGCACCATATTGAGCGCGCATAACCCTATGGCCAAACTCACCCGCCTTGCCCTGCTCACCTCGCCCACACCCCGCGCTGAAGCAGCTGCAGCAGCGCTTTGCGTCAACCATGCGTTCGTCCCGCTGGAAGAAGCCGATGTGGTGGTGGTGCTGGGCGGCGACGGCTTCATGCTGCAAACGCTGCACCAGATGCTCGATGCAGGCCGGGTAATCCCGGCCTATGGCCTCAATCTGGGCACGGTTGGCTTTCTGATGAACAAGCAGAAAAGCAGCCGCACGATAGCCGAGCGGGTCGTCCGGGCCAAGACGATTGCGGTTGCCCCACTGGCGATGACTGCGACGACCGGGAGTGGCCGGGAGCAGACTTTCTGGGCAATCAACGAAGTCTCGCTGCTGCGCGAAACCCGCCAGACCGCCAAGCTGGAAGTCACCGTCAACGGCAAGGTCCGCATTCCAGAGCTGTTCTGCGATGGCGTGCTGGTAGCAACGCCTGCGGGATCGACCGCCTATAACCTCTCCGCCAATGGCCCGATCCTGCCGCTCGGCTCGGCCATGCTGGCACTAACCCCGATCAGCCCGTTTCGCCCCCGACGCTGGCGCGGGGCCATTCTGCCCGAGCATTACGAGATCGAGTTTCGGGTGCTCGATCCTGAAAAACGCCCGGTTGCCGCCGTGGCCGACCAGAAGGAACTGCGCGATATTCTGGCGGTGAAGATCGCGGTTGCACGCGAACAGCAGCTGACTTTGCTGTTCGATCCTGGCCAAAGTCTGGAAGAGCGGATCTTCGCTGAACAGTTCCAGGTCTAAAAAAGCCGCCGCCCCACTTGCCAAACCGATGGGCGCTGGTATAGGCGCACCCTGCTCGGGAGACCGAGCCGCTCCCCGATAGCTCAGCGGTAGAGTAGGTGACTGTTAATCACTTGGTCGTAGGTTCGAATCCTACTCGGGGAGCCAGTTTTCGCATAACCCACGGTTTGGGCTGCTCGTTCCTAACAATTCTTGCCTGTACATCGCTGGCTTTCTTCGAACTGCCGATCGGTAAGCGGATCTGGAATCCGTTGTAACTGATCTCCGCGAGCTGGAAGCAGGCGCAGCATCATTTGCAGACGCCCTAGCCCCCGGTCCGAGATCCGGAACGGCCCGATCGGTGCCTGATCGGGCCCGGGAATGAAGACTGCCAGTCCACCTTCCTCAAGCGGAACGGTCACGCCATTCGCGGTCACATCAATCGCGCCCTGAACTATCTGGCCCTGAGCGTTCCGGCCCGGACCACGCAGCACGATCAGCGTCGCGGTTTCCTCGTCAGCAGTAAAAGCCCCGGTTATTGCTGCCTCGCGGCGAGCGATCCCGATTGCATCCTTGCCGACAACGCCCTCAATAATTGTCCCGCGAATGCCGATCGAGGCGACCGGGGTGCGGATTGAGGATTGGCCGGGGCGGGCATGGAGCGACGGGCTCGACATGAAGCGGAAGGCGCCCTTGGCGACTGTTGCTGCGACCGAGCTGGCCCGCTGACTGGGATCATAGACAAACCGATCAATCCGAACCCGCGCCTTCGCGCCAACCGAAAAGCTGGTCTGGTCGAGCAGCAGCAACTGCGTCATGCTGGCAGCGCCGGTTACCACATCATTGCCCAGCGAAACGCGCTCGCGCACTACTGCGGGGTGGAGCACTGGCTTTGCTGCGGTCGTCAGCTTAACGTCGTTGCGGACCACAGCTGCGATGCCGACAGTCTGGGCCATGGCAGCACCGCTGGCGGCGGTCATCAGCAAGAGCGCTGCAAGTAAACCGGCCGGACGGCTAATTGGCTTGATCACGATCACCTCCTGTTTCCGAATTTCCAGATAAGACTCAAACTGCCCCCAAAGCTGCTGTAATCGGCAAGTAGGCTGGATTTGCTGTAATCACGGTAGGAATGGCTAACTGCCGCCTCGATATTGAGGCCGGACTTGACCAGCGGTGTGCCAATTGCTGCGCGGGTGAAGATCCGCAGATCGCGCCGCAACGGGACAAACTCTTCATCCCCGAACACCACATAACGCATGGTCGAGGAGAGGTTTGCGTAAGTGCCCCGGCTATCAAGCAGGCGATCAAATCCCGCCATCATACGGCCTGCGACATATTTGTCGGAGGTAAAGTCTGCCTCCTTGATCTCTGCCCCCGCGCCGATGAACCAGGTCAGCCGCGCGGAATCCCGCACATCGTAATAGGCCGCCAGATCATAATGCATGCCACCGATGAAGCCGAACGGATCATGCTGCCACACCGCCTCTGCCCGAACCGTGGTGCGGTTGCCCTCGCTTGAGGCTGAAGTCAGTTCAACTTCGCCGCCATATTCGGTAAAGTTCTCGACGCCGGAAATTCGTCCATGACGAATGACACCGCCCAGTTTCAGATCCTTGTTGGACCAGCTGGTGCCATAGCCAAGCGATAGCGAACCAATCTGATAATCTTCCTGCGGACCCGTCAGATCGGTCTTGGCCTGCCCCCAGGCATCCATGTAAGCATAGCCTGAGCCTTCGCCAAACCGGCCGTTCAGGCTGGCGTTGGCGATAACGCCAAGTCCATCATCGGACGGCGAGAAAAAAGTCGGGAAAACCTGCAACGCCCCCAGGGCATCACTTTCATAGGCCAGCCCAACCCCGATTCCACCTGACAGACCGCTCTTGCGCGGCCGACCTGGTGCAGCAACACCGCAAGCTTTCGCCACCTCATCCCGCGCGGCCTGACTGCCCCCTGCCCCGTTCAGCGCGCGCAATTCGAGCCGCGCAGACTGCCGATCATCAAGGCGGCAAAGAATTGCGGCATAAGCCAGTCGGGCTTCGTCAGCGTTCTCATCAGCGATCAGAACCCGCTCATAAGTAGCGGCCGCGCCCAGCAAATCACCGGCGGCGGCCTGTTCACGCGCCAGTTCGATTGCGGAATTGACGCTTGCTGATCGCTCGACCAGCTGGTCAAGCGCAGCAACCTCGCTATCTTGTGCCAAAGCCGGAACAGACCAGCCCAGACTGGCCGCCAAACATCCAGAGGCAAGCCTGTGGACCCGGCCAAAAGCCCGATTGGAGGCATCGCGCATCATATTTTCCCGATCTGAGCCTGTGGACAGCCCGCCCTGTTGCCGAAACAATTATCGCATTGCTGACTTCATTTATAGAAGTCTTGTCTTCAATGTGGGAACTTACTCCTGCAATCTTGAATTTCGCAAGGGAAATAGGACTTTAGTTGATGCTGCCAAAGCGCGTGAGCATGACCGACTGGAAAAGCACGATTTTGCCCGGCATATTGGCGTTGCTGGCGGTGCTCGCTGTCGAGCTCGCCGGAGTTAGCGCATTGACGCGGGTCGGCCAGCTGGTGTTCGATTCCTATGTCCGGGCCGAGCCGCGGCGCTATCAGCCAGTGCCGGTCAAAGTGGTCGATATCGACGAAGCATCAATCCGCCGGTTCGGCCAATGGCCCTGGCCGCGCACCGAAATTGCCCGGCTGATCCAGGAACTGGGCGATGCCGGCGCATCGGTCGTCGCGCTCGACATTGTCTTTTCCGAACCTGACCGGACCTCACCGCCGCAGATCGCAGATCGGCTGAAGCGGATGAACGGCGATCCACAAATCGAGGCCGCGTTGCGGCGTCTGCCCGACAATGACGCCGAGTTGGCTCAAACGCTGCGCGAAGTTCCCGTGGTTACCGGCTTTTTTCTCAGCAACGATCCCGAACAGGCTGAGGCAACACCCAAGGCCGGCTTTGCCATTTCCGGCGATTCTCCGCTTGGCGTCGTGCCGGAATATCGCAATGCGATCCTGCCGCTGCCGCTGCTCGAACAGGCTGCGACCGGCAATGGCTCGCTCACCCTTTCGGGGGACAGCGACGGGATCATCCGCGCAGCACCGCTGGTGGTCAGGCAGGGTGAGCAGATCCTGCCCTCACTATCGCTGGAAGCCTTGCGAGTGGCGCAGGGCGCGGGTTCGATCACAATCAAGACCAGCACCGGCAGCGGCAATATCGGCAGTGGCACAGACAGTGACATTACATCGCTCAAAGTCGGCCAATTCGAAGTGCCGACCACCCGCAGCGGCGGGCTGTGGATGTATTACTCCGCCCCGCAATCTGATCGCGTCGTGCCCGCCTGGAAGATCCTTTCGGGCGCGCTTTCTCAGAAGGAAATGGCCGCGCAATTCGGCGGGCATATCGTGTTCATCGGGGCCGGAGCCATTGGCCTGCGCGATCTGGTCTCAACCCCGATCCGTGAGCGTGAGCTGGGGGTGATGGTCCATGCCGAAGCAGCCGAGCAAATGATCCTCGGCCAGTTTCTGACCCGCCCAGACTGGGCCCCGGGGCTGGAACGTGCTCTGGTCGTGCTGTTTGGCGGCTTGCTGCTGTGGCTCCTGCCTCGGCTCGGCGCGGTCAGGGGCGCGGTGCAGGGCGTATTGCTGGCCGGCGCCACGCTGGCAGGGAGCTGGTACGCTTACCACAGCTTCCACTTCCTGCTCGATCCAACTTACCCGATGCTGGCTATTTTGGTGGTCTATATCACCGAGACAGGCCTGACCTATTATCGTGAGGAACAGCGGCGAAGCTATATCCACCGCGCTTTCGACCGCTATCTCTCGCCCGAGCTGGTCAATCGCATTGCGGCCGATCCCCGCCAGCTGGAGCTGGGCGGCGAAGAGCGGCAGATGTCAGTCCTGTTCTGTGATATCCGAGGCTTCACAAATATTTCGGAACAACTCGCGCCGAAGGAAATCGTGCGCTTCCTGATCAGTTTTCTCACCCCGATGAGCGACATCCTGATGGCCCGCAAAGCCACGATCGACAAATACATCGGCGATGCGATTGTTGCGTTCTGGAATGCGCCACTCGATGATCCGCATCAGTATGAAAACGCCGCCCGCTCGGCGCTGGCGATGATCGAGCGGCTGGAGCAGCTTAACCTGGAAATGCCCACCAAGGCTGGCGAACCCTGGCCGGATCAGGTCAAGATCGGCATCGGCCTCAATGCCGGTCCCTGTTGTGTTGGCAACATGGGTTCGGCCCAGCGACTGTCCTATTCACTGATCGGCGATACGGTAAACCTGGCCTCGCGGATTGAAGGCCTGACCAAATATTACGGCGTCCAGATCGCGATCGGCAGCGCGATGCGAGCGGAAATTCCTGATTTCGCCGCCGTGGTGGTTGATCTGGTGCAGGTCATCGGGCGGGATCGCCCGGAAGAGATTTCAGCACTGCTTGGCGACGAAAGCGTGGCCCAGGGTTCTGCATTCCCCCGCTTTGCCGAGAAGCATGATTCCATGATCACTGCTTTCCGCAAGAAGGATTGGGAAACTGCGCTGCGGTGGCTTGACGAAACTACCGAAACAGCGCGAAACTTCGGCTTGAGCACGGTTCACAAGCTCTATCGCGAGCGGATCGCTGCGCTGCAGGCTACGCCTCCACCGGCTGAGTGGAACGGGGTGTTCGTCGCGACCGAAAAATAGCGCCGGGGAGTGGTTCGGGGCGCAAAGGAAACTAATGCTGATATTGGCCGCGCCGATGAAGGGAAACAGGATACGCAGCTGGCTTGTCCTGCGCGCCGCCTTCATGCTCGCACTACTGATCGGCCTGTATTCCTCGTCAGCCGCCGCAGCTGGTTCCAGCGGGCGATATGAGGGCGTGGCAACCTGCGCCGGATCAACCTGCCACGGCCGCGCCGAAGGCAATGGCAAGGTCGTTCGCCAGGATGAGCTGCTCCACTGGCAGGAACCTTCCAGCCCCGGCGGCGCGCACAGCCGGGCCTATGCCATTCTGAATGGACGCCGCGCCGCGCAGATAGCAGTCGCGCTTGGCCTTGGCAGCGCCGCCAGCGCGCCTGCCTGCCTTGGCTGCCATGCCACCAATAGCTCACCTGTGCAGCGCGGCGGGCGGTTCCAGCTGAGCGATGGCGTCGGGTGCGAATCCTGTCATGGCGCATCCTCTGGCTGGCTGGCGAGCCACTATGCGGTGGGCGCAAGCCACGCCTCCAATGTCGCGCAAGGGATGATCCCGCTGGATCATCCGCAGGCGCGCGCTTCAGTGTGCCTCGATTGCCATTTCGGCAGCAGCGCGACCGGTCAATTCGTGACCCACCGGATGATGGCCGCCGGGCATCCGCGCATCTCGTTCGAGCTGGACCTGTTCTCCGCGCTTCAGCAGCATCACGACGAAGATAGCGATTATATCGCCCGCAAGGGCCGCACCGACAGTGTCCGGCTGTGGGCGGTGGGCCAGGCCGAAGCCGTCAAACGCTCGCTCAGCCTGTTCGCGAAACCGGGCCTGGGCAGTCAGGGGATCTTCCCCGAATTCTATTTCTATGACTGCCACAGCTGCCACCGCGCCATCGATGACAAGGCCGAGCGAGTGCTGAGTTTCGAGACCAACCCAGGCCGCCCGATCCCGTTTGCTACCCCGCCCTATAATGATGAGAATATCATCATGCTGTCCGCCGTAGCCCGGGCACTGGCACCACTGCAGGCGGCAGGCTTTGACAGCGCCAGCCGGAATTTTCATGGGGCGATGGGCATTGGCCGGGCTGAAGCGGTGACGGCCGCTGGAAGGCTCATCAATGCAGCTAGCGCCTTGTCCAACGCGATGGCGCAGCGAAGCTATGACAGCGATACCGCCTTCTCCGTTATCGCGACGATTGCCGGAAAGGCGATTTCACCGCGTTTTACCGACTATGCCGGATCAGCGCAGGCAGTGATGGCAATCGATACATTGCTTAATGCTCTGGTTCGTGAAGGCCGTATTACTGTTGGTGCGGCTGCCGGGATCAGAACCAATATCAATCACGCCTATAGCGCCGTTCGTGCGCCCGGCAGCTATAACCCACCAGCTTTCCGCAGCGCTCTGGGCGAAGCGGCCCGCAGTATCGAGGTGCTACGCTGATGCGACTGATCGGTCATTTCCTCTCGCTGCTGGCTTTGGCTGTGCTCACTGCCTGTGGCGGCGGAGGTGGCGCTGGCGGCGGCGGCGGCAGCAGCTCCTCCTCCAGCGGAGGCAGTTCCTCTGGCGGGCCCAGCGGTGGTGGCTCCCCGCCATTCTACATCGCTCCGGCGCTATCCAGCCTGAGTGTTGCCGATGTGCAAAAGATCGTGGCGCAGGCGGCATTGCAAGCCTCCGCTGACAGTTCGCCCGCGACCATTGCGGTGGTCGACCGGGTCGGCAATGTGCTCGCGCTGTTCCAGATGACCGGCGCGCCCGCCACCGCGCTGATCCCGGCCGCACCGGGCGGGGCAAGTGTCGATATTCAAGGTCTGAACGTCCCCGCCTCTGCCGCTGCCGTCGCCAAGGCGATCACCGGGGCCTATCTTTCCAGCGGCGGCAACGCCTTTTCATCGCGCACCGCCAGCATGATTGTGCAGCAGCATTTCCCCCCGGCTCCGTCCACCGTCGGTCTTGAGAGCGGGCCGCTGTTCGGGGTGCAGTTCAGCCAGCTGCCCTGCTCCGATCTGGCCGCGCGGTTTGGCACCGGCCTGCTGATCGGGCCGAAACGCTCACCGCTGGGCCTCGCCGCCGATCCGGGCGGATTTCCGCTCTACAAGAACGGCGTGCTGGTCGGCGGTGTCGGGGTAATGGCGGATGGCGGCTACGGGTTCGACCCCAATGTGCTCGACACCGATAGCGACGTGGACGAGCGGATTGCCTTGGCCGGAACCGTCGGCTTCGAAGCTCCTACGGCAATCCGCGCCAACATGATCTACGTCGATGGAACGCAGCTGCGCTATTCCGATGCCGAATATATCAGCCTGACCCCGCTGACAGGCGCGAGCTACGCCACGACCGACCCGGCGCTGGGCACGCTGGTGCCCCTGATCGGCTATTATACCTCCGCGATCCTTGCTGGCACCGCTTATGGCACCGAAGCATCCGGGGTGCGCGATGCGACCAATGCCGAGTTTGCCAATCCCGATGCCTTCGTGCTGAGCGACGGTGCGGGTAGCGGACGCTATCCGATCCGCGCAGGAACTGACGTGGGCGATATTGCCGCGCCGCTGACCGCCGCCGAAGCACGAACCATCCTGACCGAGGCTTTCGCGGTTATGAGCCGGGCGCGCGCGCAAATCCGTCAGCCGCTGGATAGTCGGGCGCAGGTTTCGATCTCTCTGGTCGATACCAGAGGTGCCGTGCTCGGGCTGGTCCGTTCGCCCGATGCACCCCTGTTCGGGATCGATGTCAGCCTGCAAAAGGCCCGGTCGGCAGCGTTCTTTTCCAATGCGCAAGCCGGAGCTACTCTACTCGCAGATCCCAGTGCCGATGTGCGCAGTTTCTTTGGCGCAACGCGCGCATTCCTCGGGGATCCCAATGCTCTTAGCGGCAATTTCGCAATCTCGGATCGGGCGGTTGGCAACCTCGCCAGACCCTATTTCCCCGATGGCCAAGTTAACCAGCCCAATGGTCCGCTGTCGCGCCCGATTGCCCAGTTCAACCCGTTTTCAACCGGGCTGCAGTCCGCGCTGGTGCTGAGCAATCTGGTCCAGCATCTCAATTTCGCGACTGGGGCCAGCGGCACCGACACCCCGCGCCGCTGCACCTTCCTGCCCGATGTTACAGCGGGACAGAACCGGCTGCAGAACGGCATGCAGATCTTCCCCGGATCGGTGCCGATCTATCGCGGGAATGTGCTGGTGGGCGCGATTGGCGTTTCGGGTGACGGGATTGATCAGGATGACATGATCGGCTTCCTTGGGCTGGGCAACGCCAGCAAATTGCTGTCGGGACCTGCCAATGCACCGCTTGGGATCAGGTCGGACAACATCCTTGTCAGAGTTGGCAGCGCATCGGTGCGCCTGCGCTATATCAGTTGTCCCTTCGCCCCGTTCATCGGCACGTCGGATCAAAACGTCTGTCAGGGACTTTAGCGCCGATGGTGCCGCTGCTGCTGCCGGTCCTGCTGATGCAAACTGCGGTAAGCGCCGAAGTTCCGCCGCCTGTGCCGCCTGAGGAAGAGGCCGCACCGCCCGAGGTTGATCCCGGCATCATCGATGGGCGCCGCAAGCCGGGCTATAATCCGGACCTGCCCGATCAGGTGACCCAGAGCAATCCTGGTGCCGTCCG
This sequence comes from Novosphingobium sp., assembly GCA_031372185.1. Classification (GTDB taxonomy): domain Bacteria; phylum Pseudomonadota; class Alphaproteobacteria; order Sphingomonadales; family Sphingomonadaceae; genus Novosphingobium. The sequence goes on along the minus strand of JANMKT010000048.1, from coordinate 1,630 downwards.
TGCGCCGCCGCCCGAGGCCTTTCCGACCGATCAGTTCCCGATCCCCGATCGCTGGCGGCTGATCGAGACGCTGGGCGTGGTCAAGCAGCGCTGGTGGGATCCCTATAACCAGAACACGTATAAAGGCGACCGCCCCATAAACCGCGCCAAAGTACTCTGGCTACCGATCAAGGGCGATGACTGGTTCATCAACGCCAGCCTGACCAGCGACACGCTGCTGGAGCCGCGCACCTTCCCGATCCCGGTTGGGGTGCAAACTACCGCGCGGCCGCAAAGCCTTGACGTGTTCGGCAGGAACGCCAGCTATGTGTTTTCGCAAACTTTCCTGGCAAGCGCGGCGCTGATCAAGGGCAGCACCGCCTTCAAGCCGCCAGAAATCGAATACCGGCTGACCCTGGCGCTCAACATCAACCACGTCCGCGTGCCGGAGAAGCGCGTGCTGTTCGTCGAGCCGAGCAGGGGGACCAAGCGCACCGATAATTTCATCGGTGTGCAGGAAGCCTTCATCGATTACCATCTGCGCAATGTGTCAGATCGATATGATTTCGATTCGATCCGCGTCGGGATTCAGCCGTTCCAGAACGATTTCCGCGGCTTTCTGTTCAACGATGATCAGCTGGGCATCCGTCTGTTCGGTGATCGTGACAACAACCGCTTCCAGTATAATCTGGCGGCGTTCTGGCGGCTGGAAAAGGACACCAACAGCGGCCTCAACAATCTGACCGAGCGGCCGCGCAATGACTTTGTGTTGATCGCCAATCTCTATCGGCAGGACTTTCTCATCCCTGGCCTCACCAGCCAGGTGAGTGCGATCTATAATCGCAACCGTGAAGCGGGCCGGATCAAGATCGACGACAACGGTTTTCCGGTGCGCCCGGCGCTGCTCGGCACATTGCGCGGGCGCGATTACGATGTGGTTTATCTGGGCTATAGCGCTGACGGGCGGATCGGGCGGGTCAATTTGACCGCTTCCACCTATGCTGCGCTAGGCAAGGATCGGAACAGCTTCTTCACCGATCACCCGGCTGCCATTCGCGCCTACTTCGGCGCAGCAGAGCTCAGCTATGACAAGGACTGGATGCGCTTTCGCCTGTCAGGCCTTTATGCCAGCGGCGACAAGAACCCCTATGACGATACCGAAGGCGGGTTTGACGCGATCAACGAGAACCCGATCTTTGCCGGCGCAGACACCAGCTACTGGATCCGCCAGACCATTCCGTTTGCCGGTGGTGGCAGGGCTGTATCGATCAATGGCCGCAACGGCATCTTGAATTCGCTGCGCTCGTCCAAGGAACAGGGGCAATCGAACTTCAACAATCCCGGCACGATCCTGCTTGGGGTGGGCGGGGATTTTGACCTGCTGCCCCAGCTTCGCGTCTCGGCCAACGCCAACCATCTGTGGTTCCAGAATGCCACCATTTTGCAGACGCTGCGCAATGAAGGCAGCATTTCCCGCGATATCGGCTGGGACATGTCAGCCGCCGCGACCTTCCGGCCCAAGGCGACGCAGAACATCGTACTGCGCCTCACCGCCGCGACCCTGGTCAGCGGCGGAGGATTTCGCGACCTGTTCGATAATGTGAACGGCCGACGCAACTACTATTCGATCCTCGCCAATGCGATCGTGAGC
>JANMKT010000040.1:0-5919 GCA_031372185.1 Novosphingobium sp. | reverse complement strand
GTCTCCGATGCAGTGCTGGACCGGGTCAAGGCCAACGGGGGGATCGTGATGGTGGTCAGCGCGCCAGCCTATGTCAGCGCGCAAGTGCGCAGTTGGAATGCCGCGCAAGCCGGTGAAAAAGCGCGGTTGAGCGCGATCCATATTGGCGATCCGGCCGCAGTCGAACCTGCGCTCCAGGCTTGGGAGAAAGCCAATCTCAAACCGACTGCCACGCTGGCGCAACTGGCTGACCATATCGATCATATCGCCCGGCGGATCGGGGCCGATCATATCGGGATGGGCGGCGATTTCGATGGGATCGGGGACACCACCAAAGGCATGGAGGACGTTGCCGCCTATCCGGCGCTGTTCACCGAGCTGGCCCGGCGCGGCTATTCGCAAGCGCACCTCGAAAAGATCGCCAGCCGCAACATGATGCGGGTGTTGCTGGCCGCCGAAGCCTATGCGGCGGCCCATCGCAGCGACCTGCCAATTGAGAGCGCGGCGGCGTTTTAGGCCTTGGCCGATTTTGATTGAATCAAAATCTTGGCCTAAGCTATTGTCTGGTCGTGATTTCCAAGCCGTGAAATGTTACATTTCACTCGAAATCACTCTAGCTGCGCGGTTGCGCCTGGCCGCTGATATCTGCGCTCGATCGACCGACCCCGCTTTGCAGCGCCCCGGTGATCCAGACCAGCGATAGCAGGCCGATCGCCACAAGCAGACCGATCGCCAGCGCATAGCGCATGATGCCGGGGGTGCTCCCGCCGCGCGCTTCGTCCGTTTCGATGTGAACTTCTTCGCCTTCGCGATGCATCGGTTCGCCCTCCGTCTGGCGAGGCAAAACAGCCTCGTGCCAATAATGGCGGCAGAGCGGAATTGTTCCGCCACCAACCGACCTTTAATGTGGATCGACACATCCGATCTTACGGAAAAAGAAGGCGGTTGACCAGCCCAGCAGGATCACCCGGCTGAGGCTGAACAAGCAGATCTCGTGGATGACGCCGCAAATCATGATCATCAGCGTTGAAAGCGTGAACTTGATGGCAAGATGGCCGAACATTGGTCTTGGGTCTCCTTTGACCCTAATCCCTGAGCAGCTCGTTGATCCCGGTTTTGGCGCGGGTCTGCGCATCGACCGTTTTGACGATGACCGCACAGTAGAGCGAGGGGCCGGGAGTGCCATCAGGCAGCGGCTTGCCGGGCAGCGAACCGGGCACGACCACCGCATAGGGGGGCACCCGGCCAATGTGAATCTCGCCGCTCGCGCGGTCGACGATCTTGGTTGAGGCACCCAGAAAGACCCCCATCGAAATCACCGCGCCGGTGCAGACCACAACCCCTTCGGCCACTTCACTGCGTGCGCCGATGAAGCAATTATCCTCGATCACCACTGGTCCGGCCTGCAGCGGCTCAAGCACGCCGCCGATCCCGGTGCCGCCTGAAATATGCACATTGCTGCCGATCTGGGCGCAGCTGCCAACGGTTGCCCAGGTGTCGATCATCGTGTTTTCGCCCACATAAGCCCCGATGTTGACGAAGCTGGGCATCAGCACTGCACCGCGCGCGATATGCGCGCCCTGGCGGACTATGGCGCCCGGAACGACCCGGAAACCGGCCTCGCGAAAGCGGTTTTCGCCCCAGCCAGCGAATTTGGACGGCACCTTGTCGTACCACGGACCGGGCTGCCATTCTGCCCCGGTGTAGCGCGGAGTCGATTCGATGACGTGATTGTCTTGCAGGCGGAACGACAGCAGCACCGCCTTCTTAAGCCACTGGTTAACCTGCCAGCCACCATTTCCATCGGGCTCTGCCACCCGTGCCCGGCCGGCATCGAGCAGCGACAGCGCAGCGTCGACCGACTTGCGCACCTCGCTGCTCCCCGGATTGACAGACTCGCGCAAGTCCCAGGCGGCATCGATGGCGGCAGCAAGATCAGCGGACATGGGTTCTCTCCGATAGCGGGGATGATCCTGAGTGCGCCTATCGCCTGACCGTGCAGGGGGCAAGTCGGGAGTCCTAAACTCGGGTTAAGCACAAGTTTTGCATGACCGTTCAGCGATGCGCCATTATGCTGAAGCCATAGCCTTGCATTCAAATCTCTCAGGTTGAGCAAACTATGACTTTTACTCAACATTTCCGTTGGTCGATGGGCGCGGCGCTGTTGGCATTGGCGCTGGTTAGTGGCTGTGGTGGCGGCGGTGGCGGCGCGTCAATACCAGTCACGCCAGCCCCATCCCCAACCCCCACGCCAACCCCTACGCCCACTCCGACCGCGCCAGCAACGCCGGCGGCCGTTTTCCAGACCAGCGAATATAATCGCTCGACCGGGCCTTCGTTGCACAATGCGATCGCTGCCTGGCAAACCGGGGCAAGCGGCACTGGGGTGACGATCGGGATTGTCGATACCGGAATCGATACCAACAGCCCTGAATTTGCTGGCCGGATATCCCCGGCGTCGGTCGATGTCGCCGGCAATCGCGGGGTGATCGGCGAGGATGATCACGGCACCAATGTCGCCATGATTGCGGCGGCAGCGCGGGATAGTACCGGCATCATGGGGATCGCCTTCAACGCGACAATTGCCATGTTCCGTGCCGACACGCCCGGCAGCTGCGCCACGGCCGATCCTGCCGTGCCTGACAGCGGGTGCAGCTTCAGCGATCGCGACATTGCCGATGGGATTGATCGGGCGACCGCTGCCGGGGCCAGGATCATCAACCTTTCGCTGGGCGGTTCTCCGCCAGACCAGACGCTTATCAACGCGGTTTCGCGCGCGGTGGCAGCGGGCATCGTTGTGGTGATTTCAGCCGGAAATGACGGGGATTCGACCGATCCGGCGGTCGATCCCAATAATCCCGATCCTTTTGCTGCAGGCCTGCGTGCGGTGGGTGGGGGCAGCGTCATCATCGCCGGTTCGGTTGACAAGAACGGGGCCTTTTCCGCGTTTAGCAACCGTGCCGGGACCGAGGCGACCTGGTTCCTTTCAGCCTTGGGAGAGCGGGTCTGCTGCGTCTATGAAAATGGCGTCCTCAAAATCGTCACCAATCCCGATGGTTCGCGCAGCCAGTTCCTGTTTTCCGGAACCAGCTTTTCCGCCCCCCAGATTGCCGGGGCGGCGGCCTTGCTGCGGCAGGCTTTTCCCAATCTGACCGGGGCGCAAGTGGTCGAGCTGTTGTTGCGCACGGCGCGCGATGCCGGGGCAGCCGGGACGGACACCACCTATGGCCGCGGAATCCTTGATATCGCCAATGCCTTTGCGCCGGTTGGGACGACCAGCCTTGCCAACAGTCAGGTAGCAGTGCCGCTGGGCGGGATAGCCGGGATAACTTCGGCCCCGATGGGCGATGCTCTGGGCAGTACCGGCCAGCTGAATGCAGTGATCCTCGACGAGTATCAGCGCGCCTACCAGCTTGATCTGGCAGCAGGGCTGCGCGGTGCGCAGGTTACTCCGCGGCTGGGCAATGCCTTGCTGGGTGAAATGCGCAATGTCACGCTGGGCAGCCAACAGACGTCGCTGGCCTTCTCGGTCGATGGGCGCGGCCGGGTTTCGCGGATGCCCTGGTCGGGGCAGCTGCGCCTCTCAAGCGCCGATGCTGAAGTTGCGCGGGTGCTGGCTGTACGGGTGGTGTTACGGGTCGGCCCGGGCCTGAAACTGGGCTTTGCCTATGCCCAGGGCACCGATGGTTTAGTTGCGCAATTGCAGGGCCATAGCCAACCAGCCTTTCTGGTTACGCGTTCACCGCTTGATGACATGGGCTTTGATCAGAGCGCGGCCAGCAGCCTGGTGCTGCGCCGTCAGATTGGCCGCTGGGGGATGAGTTTCAGCGCGCAGAACGGCTCGGCGATAACTGCGGCACCGCTTTATGCCATCTCTGCCATCGATCAGCGGCGGCAACGCGAACAGGTGCAGCGGTTCGGGCTTAGCCTCGATCGCAATTTCGGGGCGGTAGAGACTGCGCTGGGGGCCAGCTGGTTGGCCGAAGACCGCACGATGCTGGGCGCACGGCTCAGCGATTGGCTGGGTACACGCGGGGCCGATACGCTGTTCCTTGATGCCAGCGCAGGCTGGAAGATCGGCAGCGGCTGGCGGCTGGGCGGGGCGATGCGCGGCGGGCTGACCATGCCCCGCGCAGGCGGCACCGTGGCCAGTGGCGGGCGGCTGATCAGTGCGGCCTGGGCGCTTGATGCCAGCAAGGACGGTATTTTCACTGCGGCTGACAGCCTGGCGCTGCGCATTTCACAGCCGCTTCGGGTGGGAAGTGGCGGGCTGCGGTTTATTCTCCCAGTGGCCTATAGCTATGAGACGCTGACCACGACCGAGGGTCTGCGCACCCTGTCGCTTGTCCCCAAAGGCCGCGAATTGGCGAGCGAGCTGGTCTGGCGCGGCCCGATGTGGGAAGGCGCGGGCATGGTCAGCCTGTTTTATCGCAAGGACCCGGGCCACTTCGCCAGCCTTCCCGATGAACAGGGCGTCGCGGTTAGCTGGGTCAAGCAGTTCTGATACTGGACTTGGCTCCGCTGCCCCGGCATGAGCAGGCAATGCAGGAACAGGAAAAGCCAGCGCGGCCCCGTGCGCTTGACGGGATCAAGGTGCTCGATCTGTCGCGGGTGCTGGCCGGGCCGTGGTCAACCCAGATCCTCGCCGATTTCGGGGCGGATGTGTTCAAGGTGGAAATCCCCGGCAAGGGCGATGATACGCGCGGCTGGGGACCGCCGTTCCTGAAACTGCCCGATGGCTCGGATGATCCGCAGGAAAGTGCCTATTACCTGTGCACCAATCGCAACAAGCGTTCGGCGGCAATCGATCTTGCTTCGCCTGCAGGCGCCGCGCTGATCCGGCGGCTGGCAGCAGAGGCCGACATTCTGGTCGAGAATTTCAAGGTTGGCGGCCTGGCCAAATACGGCCTCGATTATGCCAGCATCGCCGCGCTCAACCCGCGCCTTGTCTATTGCTCGATCACCGGCTTTGGCCAGACTGGGCCTTATGCGGACCGCGGCGGCTATGACTTTGTGGCGCAGGGCATGGGCGGGTTCATGTCGGTGACCGGCGAGGCGGGCGGCGGACCGTTGCGGGCCGGCGTGGCGATGGCGGATCTCTCGACTGGCAATTTTGCCACTATCAGCATCCTGATGGCGCTGCGCCATGCCGAGCGCACCGGGAAGGGGCAGCAGATCGATATCTCGCTGCTCGATACCCAGATTGCGATGATGGCCAATCAGGGCTCCAGCTATCTGGTCGGCGGGATCAATCCGGGCCGGATGGGCAATCGCCATCCCACCGTGGTGCCTTATACAACCTTCGCTGTGGCCGATGGCGTGGTGATCATCGCGATCGGCAACGATGGCCAGTTCCGCGCCTTTTGCGATGAGATGGGCGTGCCCGAGATCACCGAGGACGCGCGCTTCAAGCTCGCCCGCAACCGTCTGATCCACCGCGATGCGATCGAGGCTATCGTCCAGGATCTGGTGAAGGGCCAGCACCGCGATCCGCTGATCGCGCGGCTGGTGGCGTGCGGGGTCCCGGTCGGCCCGGTCAATACGCTGAAAGACGTTTTCGCCGATCCGTTTGTCGAAGCACGCGAGACTGTCCACCGCTTCGTCCGTGCTGACGGGGTTGAAATTCCGACCGTCGCCTATCCGGGCAAGCTTTCCGCGACCCCTGCCGATTATCGCTATCAACCGCCGAAAGTGGGCGAGCAGAGCCGCGAATTGCTGCGCGACTGGCTGGGGCTGGACGGCGCCGAACTGGCTGCGCTGGAGGCGGCGGGCGTGGTCAAGCAGGGTTAGGGTCAGGACCTGTTAAACGCACCTTCGAGGCGGCAAAATTGCGAACAAATAGGGCGGAAATGCGCGCCGTTAAGACTGGAAGTCTTTTCAAGCGTATTTATGTTCGATATTGAAGCCAATTTTACGTCCAATCGGATTTTACCAAAAATG
>JANMKT010000013.1:0-99577 GCA_031372185.1 Novosphingobium sp. | reverse complement strand
TCTCGTCGAAAACTATTTCGCCAAAATCAAGGAATTCCGAGGAATCGCAACTCGCTACGACAAAACTGATGAAAGCTTCCGCGCCAATCTCAATCTCACCGCAACACTCATCGCCTGCCGTTAATTGTCCACAGGCCTTAGCGAGTTGTCAGACATCTTCTGACTATCAACCAGCCTCCAAGGAGTTGGAGGAGCTCGTCGCTCAAGGTCCGATTGGGGGCGATGCTGATTCCTGGATTGAGATGAAAAATTCCTTCGACGAATGGGAAAAGGTTGGCCTTATTTTTGGATATTTTGGTGATCAGGAAGAATGTCAGAAGGCATTGAATGGATTGAAGGCGGAGAACTATCAGCGCGAATATCGCTGCCGACCAGCTAACACCAAAAAGAGCTAGGATTGACATGATATCATGATATGATATCAGTATATCACTATGACCCGCATTCTCGCTGACCTCCCCGATGATGAGATCAAGCGGCTTGACCAGCTCGCTTATGAACAGGGCAAAAGCCGCGCGGCCGTCCTGCGCGAGGCGGTGGCGGCCTATCGTCCGCAAGGGGCAGGCGGCGATATGAGTTGGCTCGACGCGGGGTTTGGTCTGTGGGCGCGCAACGGCGTTGCTTACGATCCGCACGAATACGATCGCAAACGCCGCGCTGAATGGACGCGATATTGGGACGATGACTACGAAGAAGTTCGTGCCGAATCGCCTGACATGTTTGACGAGGAGGACGATCGCCAGCGGCAGATCTATCTCGACATGCTGGCGGGCAAATATCCCAAACCCAAGCGGTTTGATCGCAAGTGAGCGGATTTGCGTTCGACGCTAACATCGTGATCGATGCGCTGGCCGGATACCCCCCTGCGCGAACCGAGATCGAGCGGGCCGTGGGCCTGGCCTCGCGTCCGTGGATCAGCCGCATGGCGTGGATCGAGGTACTTTCAAAAGGTAGCGAAGGGATGGTTCAGGACGCGCTTGTGTTCCTGTCCCGCTTCGGTCTCGACGAAATCGATGAAGAAATCTCGCGCCGCGCCGCTGCGCTGCGCCGCGAACGGCCAAGACTGAAGTCCCCCGACGCCATCATCCTTGCAACTGCCCAGATTCGCGGTCGCGTCCTCATCACCCGCAACACCAAGGATTTCCCGGCAGAAATGCCGGGTATCCGCGTCCCTTACACCCTCTAGCGAAAGCACCTTACTCATGTGCGGAATTATCGGCATTGTCGGCAAGGCAGAAGTGGCGGACCGCTTGGTCGATGGCCTCAGGCGGATGGAGTATCGCGGCTATGACAGCGCCGGGGTCTGCACCGTCAAGGACGGCCAGCTGATTCGCCGCCGGGCTGAGGGCAAGCTTAATAATCTGGTGCGCGAGCTGGCCCGCGATCCAGCCCCCGGCACGATCGGCATCGCCCACACCCGCTGGGCCACCCATGGCGCGCCGACCACCAGCAATGCGCATCCCCATGCCACCGGTGAGATCGCGCTGGTCCACAACGGGATTATCGAGAATTTCCGCCAGCTGCGCGAGGCGCTGACCGCGCGCGGCCGGACATTCGAGAGCCAGACCGATACCGAAGTGATCGCCCATCTGGTCTCCGAACTGGTCGAGGCCGGGGCCAGCCCGCAGGATGCGGTCAAGGCGGTGCTGCCGCAGCTGCGCGGGGCCTTTGCGCTGGCGATAGCGTTCCGCCAGCATCCCGATCTGCTGATCGGCGCGCGGCTCGGCTCGCCGCTGGTGGTGGGCCACGCTGATGGCGAGACCTATCTTGGCTCCGATGCGCTGGCGCTGGCGCCCTTGACGCAGCAGATCACCTATCTGGAAGAGGGTGACTGGGTGGTCATCACCCAGCAAGGCGCGCAGATTTATGATAAGGATAACAGCCCTGTAAACCGAGAAGTTACCATTTCAGGTGCATCGGCAGCGGCGATCGAGAAGGGCAATTACCGCCACTTCATGCAGAAAGAGATTTTCGAGCAGCCGACTGTCGTCGCGCAAACCCTGCGCAGCTATATCCGTCAGGTCGATCAGTCGGTGGCGCTGCCGCAGTTCGATTTCGATCTGTCGGCGATCAACCGGGTGACCATCGTCGCCTGCGGGACCAGCTACTACGCCGGGATGGTTGCCAAATACTGGTTCGAGCAGTTCGCGCGGCTGCCGGTCGACATCGATTTCGCCAGCGAGTTCCGCTATCGCAACCCGGTGCTGGAGCCGGGCGGGCTCGCGCTGTTTATCTCGCAATCAGGCGAAACCGCCGATACGCTGGCCGCGCTGCGCCATTGCAAGGCGGCCGGGCAAACCATCGCGGTGGTCGTCAACGTGCCGACCAGCTCGATGGCGCGCGAGGCGGATCTGCTGCTGCCGAGCCATGCCGGGCCGGAAATCGGCGTGGCTTCGACCAAGGCGTTCACTTGCCAGCTGGCCGTACTCGCTGCGCTGGCCGCGCATCTGGCGGTGAAGCGTGGGCGGATGGACCGGGCCGAGGAGGCCGAAGTGGTCAAGCATCTGCTCGAAGCGCCGGCCAGTCTCAATGCTGCACTGGCCCATGACGACGAGATTGCGGCGATGGCTCACCTGATCGCGCCGGCCCGTGATGTGCTGTACCTGGGGCGCGGGCCGGACTATCCGCTGGCGCTTGAGGGCGCATTGAAACTCAAGGAAATCAGTTATATCCATGCTGAAGGTTATGCATCGGGTGAGATGAAGCATGGCCCGATTGCGCTGATCGACGAGGCAGTGCCGGTGATCGTACTCGCGCCGTCCGGGCCGTTGTTTGAAAAGACCGTCAGCAATATGCAGGAAGTCCGCGCGCGGGGCGGCAAGATCGTCCTGATCTCTGACCGCGACGGCCTTGATGAAGCAGGCGAGGGGTGTCTGGCGACGATCGAGATGCCCCACGTCCACCCGCTGATCGCGCCGCTGGTCTATGCCGTGCCGGTGCAGCTGCTGGCCTACCATGTCGCCTGTATCAAAGGCACCGATATCGACCAGCCGCGCAATCTGGCGAAATCGGTGACGGTTGAGTAGCCAATAAATTAAGTCGGAAACTTGCTCAAAAGCCTGCGCGGTTTACGCGCGCGTAACGATTGCGTGCCTATGACAGCATCGTGACCAAGAAAAATGTTTCCCCTTCCGCTGCTTTGCCCAAGGATCTGCCGGCCATGGCGGTGCTCGGTCTGGCTGATCCTGCCGACGGCGATTGGGGCCGGATGCGGGGCCTGCAATATTCCGGCATTGCCAAGGTAACCATGGCCCGCAACGTGGCGCATGCGATTGCCGCGCTGGGGGTGATCCGGCTCTATTTCAGTACAATCCACCCTGCCCTGCTGGCTGGCTGGGTTATCCTGCTTGGCGCCACCTTGCTATATGGCGCACGTTACGACCGTTCTCTGGGTGAAACCGATCGCCGCCGCATGTCGCGCGACGAGGTTAATCTGCAGACTTTCGGATCGGCTGTGAATGCGCTGGCCTGGGTCATCCCGATGGCCTTTTTCTCGCCCTATGGCAGTGAGACCACCAAGCTTGAGCTATGGGCTATCACGGCCATGCTGATGACTGCGTCGGCCGTGATTCTGCCGGCTGTTCCGCTGGGCAATCTGATGTTTACCGCCATAGTTGGCCTGGCAACGATCGTCAGCTTCCTGCTCGGCGGCAACTTTGATATGGCTGCTCTGGCGTTGATTTTCGGCGTCGTAGTTGCGATAGGCGCGATCGAAAGCGCGCGATCGTTCCTGGTTGCCCAGATCGCCCAAGCTGGCCTGGCCGAGAAGAGCGAAGTCGTCTCGTTGCTCCTGCGTGAGTTTGAGGAGGGCGAGGCTGACTGGCTGTGGCAGATCGATACATCGCGCCGGGTCCGCACGATTTCGCCGCGCTTTGCGTTTGCGCTGGGGGTTGATCCTGAATCGATTGACGGCAAGCCGTTCATCCAGCTGATCGCCGGGTCTGCCTGGGAGAGCGGCCAGTTTCCATCCAGCCTGCATGATCTGGCCGAGCGGCTTAAGCGCCGGGAGAGCTTTTCCAACCTGCTGGTCCGCGTCACGATCAAGGAAGAACAACGCTGGTGGGAACTTTCAGGCACGCCCAAACTTGACGAAAACGGCGTGTTTGACGGTTTCCGCGGGGTTGGCTCTGACGTTACCGAGCAGCGCGACAGCTCGGACAAGATTGCCTATCTGGCGCGTTACGACACGCTGACCGGTCTGCCCAACCGGATGATGCTGACCGAGGCAATGGGCGATGCGATGCGCTATGCCGAGCAGTGGCGGACCAAATGCGCCTTCCTGATGATCGATCTCGACCGGTTCAAGGCGGTCAATGATACGCTGGGTCACCTGGTTGGCGATCAGCTGCTGGCCCGGGTATCCGAACGCCTCAAGAAACTGGTTTCTGAAAATGAGCTGGTCGGGCGTCTCGGCGGTGACGAATTCGCCATCGTGGTTCGCGATGCGAGCGACATCGGCCGGGTTGAGCGGGTCGCCGAGGCGGTGATCGAACTCCTCTCGCGGCCGTATGAGGTAGACCACCACACGCTTTATGTCGGCGCCAGTGTCGGCTCCGCAATTGGGCCGCGCGATGGCTCGACGGTCGAGACGCTGATGCGCAACGCCGATCTGGCGCTATACCGCTCAAAGGACGAAGGCGGCGGCCAGCATTTCACCTATGAGCCAGCGCTCCATGCCCATGCCGAAGAACGCCGCAAACTCGAATTCTCGCTCCGCCGCGCGCTGGAACGTAATGAGTTTACGCTGAATTATCAGCCGGTGGTCGATGCAGTGGATGAGAGCATCGTCAGCTTTGAAGCGCTGCTGCGCTGGAACAGCGAAGAACATGGCTCGGTCAGCCCGGCGAAGTTCATTCCCCTGGCCGAGGATACCCGGCTGATCGTGCCGATCGGTGAGTGGGTCCTCCGCGAGGCTTGCCGTGAGGCGATGCGCTGGCCAAACAACGTCAAGGTGGCGGTCAACGCCTCGGGCGAGCAGCTGCTTGATCCTGCCTTTATTGCCACCGTGGTCGGGGCGCTTTCCAGCAGCGGGCTAGCGGCCAATCGGCTGGAGATCGAAGTTACAGAAAGCATTTTCCTGCGCGATGCCACCACCGCCCGATCGGCGCTGGAGCAGATTATGGGGTTGGGCTGCGGGATCGCGCTCGATGATTTCGGCACCGGCTATTCCTCGCTTGGCTACATCCGCAACTTGCGCTTTTCGACCATCAAGGTCGATCGCAGCTTCGTTCAGGGTGCAGCAACCGGCAATCCGGAAAGTCTGGCGATCATCCGCGCAGTGGTCGCGATGGCGGACAGCCTCGATATGTCGACAACCGCCGAGGGTGTCGAAACCGAAGCGGAGCTCGCTACGATCCGCCAGCTTGGGTGCAAGAAAATCCAGGGGTACTATTTCGGCCGACCGATGGGCGCCGCCGAGGCAAGCAGCCTGTTCGGTATGGCCAAAATGCTGCGCGGCAGTGAAGTGGCCTGATCAGGGCCAGGCTGTGCTGCTTGCATCTTCGAAGGTTTGACACAAAACCAGCCGCGGGTTTAACCCTCGACGTGTTCAGCCAGCACCGTCAGACCATTCGCGCCAACTTCGGCAAAGCCGCCCTGAACCTTGATTTCTTCGGGCACGGCACCTGCGGTCCGATAGACCATCAGCGCGCCATCGTCGCGGATGGTCGACATCACGGGCGCATGGCCCTCCAGCACGCCGAAGTCACCTTCGCCGCCGGGAACGACGACCATATAGACGTCTTCGCTCCGCACGAGGCGGGCCGGGGTGACGAGTTCGAAGTGGAGGGCCATGATCGATTAAGCCTCTTCAGCCAGCTTCTTGGCCTTGGCGACCGCATCGTCGATGCCGCCAACCATGTAGAAGGCTGCTTCGGGAAGGTGATCGTATTCGCCTTCGACCACCGCCTTGAACGAGGCGACGGTGTCTTCGATCTGGACGAACTTGCCCGAGATGCCGGTGAACACTTCGGCCACGTGGAACGGCTGGCTGAGGAAGCGCTGGATCTTGCGGGCGCGCTGCACGGTCAGCTTATCTTCTTCCGACAGCTCGTCCATGCCCAGGATCGCGATGATATCCTGCAAGCTCTTGTACTTCTGCAGCGTTTCCTGAACCCGGCGGGCAGTGTCGTAATGGACCTGCCCGACCACGGCAGGGGTCAGCACGCGGCTGGTCGAATCGAGCGGATCGACCGCCGGGTAGATGCCCAGTTCCGAAATCGCGCGGTTCAGCGTGGTGGTTGCATCCAAGTGAGCAAACGATGCGGCAGGCGCGGGATCGGTAAGATCGTCGGCCGGAACATAGATCGCCTGGACCGAAGTGATCGAGCCCTTGTTGGTCGAGGTGATGCGTTCCTGCAGCTGGCCCATGTCGGTGGCCAGCGTCGGCTGATAGCCCACCGCCGAAGGAATACGGCCAAGCAGCGCCGAAACTTCTGACCCGGCCTGGGTGAAGCGGAAGATGTTGTCGATAAAGAACAACACGTCCTGGCCTTCTTCATCGCGGAAATATTCCGCCATGGTCAGCCCCGACAAGGCAACCCGCGCGCGGGCGCCCGGAGGCTCGTTCATCTGGCCGAATACGAGGGCGACCTTGGAACCTTCCGGAGTCGGATTGCCGTCCTTGTCCTTGGCGATAACCCCGGCGTCGAGGAACTCGTGGTAAAGGTCATTGCCCTCGCGGGTCCGCTCACCAACCCCGGCAAACACCGAAACGCCGCCGTGACCCTTGGCGATGTTGTTGATCAATTCCTGAATCAGCACGGTCTTGCCAACGCCGGCGCCGCCGAACAAGCCGATCTTGCCGCCGCGCGCATAGGGGGCGAGCAGATCGATCACCTTGATGCCGGTGACGAGGATCGCCGCTTCGGTCGACTGGTCGACAAACGGCGGAGCTTCGGCGTGGATCGGATTGCGCTTGGCGGCATTCACCGGGCCGCGCTCATCAATTGGCTCGCCAATCACATTAACGATCCGGCCCAGCGTCATCGGGCCGACCGGGACAGTGATCTGCGAGCCGGTTGCAGTCACCGGCTGACCGCGGGTCAAGCCGTCGGTCGAATCCATCGCGATCGTGCGGACGGTGTTTTCACCCAGATGCTGGGCGACTTCGAGCACCAGGCGGTTGCCGTTGTTGTCGGTTTCAAGCGCCTCGAGGATCGCCGGCAGTTCGCCATCAAAAGCGACGTCGACGACGGCGCCGATTACCTGGCTGATCTTGCCGGTGGCAGTGCTCTGGGTCTTGGTCTTAGTTTTGGCTACGGTGGCCATGGTTGCTATTTCCTAGTCAAAATAGAATGAAATTAATTACTTAAGCCGATATTGAATGAGTTCAGCGAGAAGGCTGGTCCGCAGGTTTTTGAGCATGCGGGCCATGGCTTCGTCGGTATCTGTCTCGGCCATCTCAATCTTCTGCTGAGCCGACAGCGAGAAATATCCGGTCGGATAATACAAGGGCAGCCATGCAGACCGAGTGCTCGATTCAAGAGCTTCACACCCGGCAAACGATGCATCAGCAATTACCTCTGCGCTCTCTTTGCTTTCCTTCAAACTGCCAAAATGGATGCGGACACAATCGCGCCAATTACCAGTGGTAGTCAGGGCCGAAGCCTCCCTTGGCGACTGTGCGAACGCACTTCCGCCAAGGGCAGTGGAAATGACTAAGAATGCGAGTGCCCGGCTCACAGCGCCTCAGCCCCCAGTATACATTCCCCGTTCTTGGCAATGTCAAAATGAATTCTATCCGGCGCAATGTCGAGTTCACCAGGCCACGTAACTGCCCCCCCCACAACGCCTACATCACGAAAGCGATGCGGATCGATGAGGTGTGAAAAAACACCCCGGAAAAAGTTTGGTCCGAAACGCACGTCACCCTCAAGCCCGTCCTGAAAGCGGACATGGATGGCGCGGTCATCGAGAACCTTTACCTCTGTAACGTCCCAATACATCGATCTACTCCAGCGGTTCGATCTTGTTGAGATGCATGTTCTCTCGGCACAAATCCCAATCCACCATCAATTCAGCCTGATGCAGCTCAGCCCACTCCAATATCAGATTCTTGGCCCGACGGGGCATAAATCCCTCTGCCAACTCCAGCTTCTTGATGTCAAAAGTTGCCTGATGCTCGCCATATTTTGCATGAAAGTGCGGCGGAGCATGTTCGTTCCAGAACATCTCGATCATTATGCCAAAGAAGATGGAGATCGTCGGCACGGGTCAGAGCGCTTCCGCGCCGGCAATAATCTCGATAAGTTCGGTGGTAATCGCGGCCTGACGGCTGCGGTTATACTGGATGGTCAGCTTCTGGATCAGATCGCCCGCGTTGCGCGTGGCATTGTCCATCGCGGTCATCGAGGCGCCCTGTTCGGAGGCCATATTCTCTAGCAGCGCGCCGAAAATCTGCGTCTTGAGGTAGCGCGGGAGCAAGGCGACAAGGACTTCCTCTTCGTCCGGTTCATATTCCACGGCTGCACCGCCGGTTTCGATTACCACGGCGGGGGCGGGCACGGGGATGATCTGCAGTTCGGTCGGTTCCTGGACCAGCGCGCTTCTGAACTTCGAATAGAACAGATGGGCGACATCGAACTTGCTTGCTTCATACAGCGCCACGAGCTCAGCGACCACCGCTTCGGCTTCAGCATAGCCGACGTCGCGAACGTCGGACGTGTCAAACATGGCAGCCACGTTCTTGGGCCAGGCGCGGCGGATCGGGGCGCGGCCTTTGCGGCCGATCAGGTAGAACTGAACGGTTTTGCCAGCGGCTTTCAGCTCGTTCGCCTTGGCCAGCGCGGCGCGGACGATGTTGGAGTTGAACGCACCGCACAGACCTTTGTCCGAATTGGCGACGACCAGCAGATGGACATCGTCCTTGCCGGTGCCGGAAATCAGCTTGGGTGCATCGTTGCTCATCGAAATTTTTGCGGCGAGGCCGCCCATCACCTCGGCCATGCGGCTGGCATAGGGACGCGCAGCTTCAGCCGAGGCTTGCGCCCGGCGCAGCTTGGCGGCGGCGACCATCTGCTTGGCCTTGGTGATCTTCTGGGTCGATTTGACCGAGTTGATTCGCCCTTTGAGTTCTTTCAGCGAGGCCATTGTGGCTCCCTAATATCCCGGCTTTCACCAGAATGAGGCGTTGAAACTTACGCGAACGTCTTGCCGAAAGCGGCGAGTGCGTCCTTGAGCTTGGCGGCGGAATCGTTCGACAGATCCTTGGATGTGCGAATGTCCGTCAACAGATCAGCATGTTCGGCGCGGATCCAGTGGAGCATTTCAGCCTCATAGGCGGTGACGCGATTGGTCGGGATGCTGTCCAGATAACCGTTGGTGCCGGCGAAAATCGAAACGGTCTGTTCTTCGAACGAAAGCGGGCTGAACTGGGCCTGCTTGAGCAGCTCGGTCAGCCGGGCGCCGCGGTTGAGCAGCTTCTGGGTCGAGGCATCGAGGTCCGAGCCGAACTGGGCAAAGGCCGCCATTTCGCGGTACTGGGCCAGCTCTAGCTTGATCGAGCCGGAAACCTTCTTCATCGCCTTGGTCTGTGCCGCCGAGCCCACGCGCGACACTGACAGGCCGACGTTGATCGCCGGGCGGACGCCCTGATAGAACAGCCCGGTTTCGAGGAAGATCTGGCCGTCGGTGATCGAGATCACGTTGGTCGGAATATAGGCCGAAACGTCGCCGGCTTGCGTCTCGATGATCGGCAGCGCGGTAAGCGAGCCGCCGCCCAGCTTGTCATTCATCTTCGCGGCGCGTTCGAGCAGGCGTGAGTGGAGATAGAACACATCGCCAGGATAAGCTTCACGGCCCGGAGGACGGCGCAGCAGCAGCGACATCTGGCGATAGGCCACGGCCTGCTTGGAAAGATCGTCATAAACGATCACGGCGTGCATGCCGTTGTCGCGGAAAAACTCGCCCATGGTCACACCGGTATAGGGCGCAAGATACTGGAGCGGAGCAGGTTCCGAAGCGGTTGCGGCAACCACGAACGAATATTCCATCGCGCCGTTTTCTTCGAGCTGGCTGACGATCTGGGCGACGGTCGAGCGCTTCTGGCCGATCGCAACATAGATGCAATAGAGCTTCTTGCTCTCATCCTTGCCCGCGTTCGGGCCTTTCTGGTTGATGAAGGTGTCGATCGCGACGGCGGTCTTGCCGGTCTGGCGATCGCCGATGATCAGCTCGCGCTGGCCGCGACCGATCGGGACGAGCGCATCAATCGCCTTGAGGCCGGTCTGCACCGGCTCGGACACCGACTGGCGCGGGATGATGCCGGGGGCTTTCACCTCAACCCGCTTGCGTGTCGTATATTCGATCGGGCCCTTGCCATCGATCGGATTGCCGAGGCCATCGACCACGCGGCCGAGCAGGCCCTTGCCGACGGGAACGTCAACGATGGTGCCGGTCCGTTTGACCTGATCGCCTTCCTTGATTTCAGCGTCCGAGCCGAAGATCACGACGCCGACGTTATCGGCTTCGAGGTTGAGCGCCATGCCCTTGACCCCGTTCGAAAACTCGACCATTTCACCGGCCTGAACCTTGTTCAGTCCGTGGATACGGGCGATGCCATCGCCAACCGACAGCACCGAGCCGACTTCGGAAACCTGCGCTTGGGTGCCAAAGTTGGCGATCTGGTCCTTGATGACCTTCGAAATTTCTGCGGCGCGGATTTCCATGTTCAGCCTTTCATCGCTTGCGCGAGGGAATTAAGTCGAGTGCGGATCGAGCTGTCGATCTGCTGGCTGCCGATGCGGACAACCAGTCCTCCGAGGATTTCGGAATCAACATGGCTCTTGATCGTAACGTCCTTGCCTTCGCGGCTTGAAAGCTTCGCGGCGAGGGTCTTGAGCTGGGACGCGGTGAGCGGGTGGGCGCTGGTTACCTGCGCAGTCACTTCACCGCGGGCGGCGGCAGCGATAGTAGCAAAGGCGCGGACCATGTCTGGCAGTTTGGCGAGGCGGCGGTTCTGCGCCAGCACGCCAAGGAAGTTCTGGGTCAGCTGTGACAGGCTCAGCAGCCTGGCCACGCCGTTCAGCGCCTTGGCGGCAGCGTCGCGGCTGATCTGGGGGTTGCGAATCAGGGCGGCGAGATCGGCCGAAGCCGTGACTGCCTCGCCCAGCTGTTCGAGATCGCTCTCGACAGTTTCGACAGCCTTCTGTTCATTCGCCAATTCAAACAGCGCAGAGGCGTAACGCCCCTGCAAGCTAGCTGTAATGCCGCCGGAATTCTCCACGCGCCTAAATTCCTTACCTCGGGTGACAGACAGGACTTGAGGACCGCGTTAGGCGGCACACGACCTGTCGACGGGGGCGCGCCTAGCAACGATTGTGCGGCGATGCAAGGTGGGGCTAAGGGTTTGGTGAATGAGCGTCAGAAAGGGCAACCAAACGATGGGTGAAACGATCCAGATCACCATGAATGATGGCTATTCGATGCCGGTCTATCACGCGTCTGCACAAGGCGGGCGTAAGGGCGGACTGGTGCTGGTCCAGGAGATTTTCGGGGTGACCGATCATATCCGCGAGCTATGCGATGAATATGCCGCCGACGGCTATGAGGTGCTTAGCCCCGGATTGTTCGAACGGCAGGAACCCGGTTGTGCGCTGGGCTATACCGGGCCGGACTGGGACCGTGCGGTCAAGGTCGCGCGCGAAGAGCATGATTGGGACCAGGGGCTGACGGATACGCAAGTCTGCATCGACTGGCTCAAAGCGAAAGGCGGCCCGGTGTTCATCGCCGGCTACTGCTTTGGTGGCTCCGTCGCCTGGCGGATGGCGCAGATCAGCCCGGATCTTGCGGCGGCCTCGTCCTATTACGGCGGCTATGTGGCGACCCGCTTCATCGATCCTGCCCCGCTCTGCGCCACCATCGCCCATTTCGGACGCTATGATTCGCTGGTCGATTTCGCGGAAGTCGAAAGACTGATCGCCAGGCAGCACCCGACTGCACAGATCTTTGTGTACGAGGCCGGGCACGGCTTCAATTCCGATCGGCGCAAGGATTATCACCCCGAATTTGCCGATCAGGCTCGGACGCGGACCTTGATGCTGTTCAAGGCGTGCGGGGGTTAGCGACCCAGGATCAGATCGAGGCCCCGAAAGATTGTTTGCAGGTGCCGTTCGCCCAATGAACCGACCCACTCGCCGAACGCGCTGCGATCCAGCGAGCTGATCTGCGAGACATTGACCACCGAATCCTTTTCCAGCCCGGTTTCCGAGCGTTTCAACAGCAAGTTGCCCGGTGCATTCGCCAGCATCAGATTGCTCACCAAAGGTATGCAGAGGATGGTTCCGATCCTGCTGCGATTGATCGGGTCGGATTGGACAATGACGACCGGACGCTTGTACCCAGGCGCGGAGCCACGCGGTTCTCGGAAATCGGCCCAGATAACATCGCCCTGACGGAGAGGCTCGATCACCCGTTTTTGCTTACCATTCCGAACGCGCCAAAGCGCGCCGTCCGGCTTCCTTGGCAAAGGCGGAGTCGTCGTCTGCGGCTTCCAATGCGGTGTTCATCGCAGCGGTCAGCGCGTCGGGATTATGTCGCAGCGCGAATTCCTCCAGCGCGCGGGCATAGAGTTTGCTGCGTGAAACCGCGAAACGACGAGCAAGGACTTCACCTTCGGCAAAGACCTTGTCGGGAAGGGATACGGCGACTTTCATACTATTGTTTATACCAAAACGAATCAGCAGAAGCAAGTGTTCCACTTTGACTGCAAGCTCCGGGATGCGGCCTGACCAAAATCCGGACATGGTTTGCACAGCCAAGGAGCTGTGCCATGACCATCGCCACAATGCCGACACCCGATCTCACCCCCGATGAATGCTGGTGCGCCGTCCTGTCGCGTGACCGCAGCTTTGACGGGCGGTTCGTGACCGGCGTGCTGACCACCGGGATTTACTGCCGTCCATCCTGCGCGGCGCGTCACCCGAAGCGCGAGAATGTGCGCTTCTTGGCCGATGGAGCGGCGGCGCGGGAGATTGGCCTGCGGGCTTGCAAGCGTTGCTCACCTGATGATGTGTCGCGTGATGAGCGCGCGGTGCTGGTGGCGATTGCGGCGATCAAGGCGGCGGAGCAGACGCTGGCGCTGGCCGGGCTGGCGCAGGATGCAGGCTATTCGATGGCGCATTTCCAGCGGGTATTCACGCGCCATACCGGTCTTTCGCCCGCCGCCTATGCCCGCGCGCTGCGGACCGAACGGGCAGCGGACGCGTTAAGCAGCGAGGCCCGGGTGACCGATGCGATCTATCAGGCGGGCTATTCGGGGCCGTCGCGGTTCTATGAAGACAATCAGGGGAGGTTGGGGATGACCCCATCGGCGTGGGTAAGCGGCGGCAAGGGGGCGACAATCAGCTGGGCAGTGGTGCCAACCAGCCTTGGCGCGATGCTGGTTGCCGCGACCCGGAAAGGCGTCTGCCGCCTCTCGTTCAATGAAGGACGCGAGGCGCTGGAATCGCGCTTCCCCCATGCCGAACTGACCGAAGGCGGGGCGGATTTTGCCGCGCTGCTGGGCGCAGTGATCGCCGCCGTCGAAACGCCGGGCGATTTCGGTCACATTCCGCTGGACGTCAAAGGGACCGCCTTTCAGGAGGCGGTCTGGCGCGAATTGCGGCGGATCCCCACGGGGCAAACCCGCAGCTATGCCGAAATCGCCGCCGCCGTGGGCAAACCAAAAGCGGTCCGCGCGGCGGGTTCCGCCAATGGGGCCAACAATGTTGCGGTGCTGATCCCGTGTCACCGGGTGGTGCGCAGCGACGGATCGCTGGGCGGTTATGCTTACGGCCTCGAGATCAAGCAGGCGCTGCTGGACAAGGAAACACGCTGATGGACAAAATCGCCGCCTTCCACGAACTCCATATTCCCGGAAATCCGTTGCTGCTGTTCAACGTCTGGGATGCGGGCAGCGCCACGGCGGTGGCCGGGGCCGGGGCCAAGGCAATCGCTACCGGCAGCTACGGCGTGGCCGAAGCGCAGGGCATGAAGGATGGCGAGAGCTTCCCACTGGAAGCGGCGCTGCTCAATCTGACGCGGATATTGAATGTCACCGACCTGCCAGTCTCGATCGACATGGAATCGGGTTACGGCGCTGATCCGGCCCAGGTTGGCGCTTCGGTGGCGGCGGCGCGCCAAGCCGGTGCGGCAGGCATCAATCTCGAAGACCGGATGCCCGGCGTGGCAGAGCTGCTGCCGATTGCGGCACAAGCCGCGCGGATCGCCGCAGCGGCAGCGAGCGGACTGTTCGTCAACGCCCGCTGCGATGTGTTTCGCGGCCGCCCGGCCGAAGAGCATGGACCGGCGCTGGTGGCTTTGGCGCTCGAACGCGCAGCCGCCTATGCCGATGCCGGGGCGAGCGGGCTGTTTGTGCCGTTCACCACCAATCGCAGCTGCATCGCAGCGATTTGTGAAGGATCGCCGCTGCCGGTCAATATCATCTGGACGCCCGCAATGGCTGGCGGCTTTTCCGGCAGCGAAGAACTGGCCGGCCTCGGTGTCGCCCGGATCAGCCACGGCCACCGACCCTGGGCGGCCGCGATGAGCTGGCTGGCGGATGCAGCGAGGACAGTATTCGCTGGCGATCCGCCGTCATATGATTGAGGTTGGCGCAAAAACATTTGCGCTGGGTCAAATTTTGGGGGAATAGGGTGTATGAGTGAAATAACACACCAGTCTGATCCGCCCACTCCTGTCGTAGCCGTCAAACCCGGCCTCGCCCGGCGGATCATCGCCCATCCGCTGACCCTGCTGGTAATCGGCTTCGCCTGGATAGTCGCGATTACTGCGGGAACCGGGCAAGCCTATGAATTGCTCGGTTTCCAGCGCAATACGCCGGCCAAGGCGTTTGGCGCGGTGGTGATCGCGGCGGTCGTGATTGTCGGCTACAAAGCTTATAAGCGATGGGTTGAACGCGCACCCGATACTGAACTGTCCTTCACCCGCGCCCTGCCAGAGCTTGGCGCCGGGCTGCTGATCGGGGCGCTGCTGTTCTGTTTCATGACCGGGGTCGTGGCCTTGCTGGGCGGGTTTGAAATCATCGGTGTGCGCGGGGCTGGCCAGATCTGGAGCATGATTGCCATAGCAATTGTCAGCGGGACCTTTGAGGAAGTCTTGTTTCGCGGGCTAATGCTGCGCCATCTGGAGAGCCTGACGGGCACCTGGATTGCCTTGGCGATCACCTCGGCGCTGTTTGGCGCAGGCCATATCTTCAACCCGGACGCAACCTGGTTTGCGGCCTTTGCGATTGCGATCGAGGCCGGAGTGCTGCTCGGCGCAGCCTATCTGCTCACCCGCCGCCTATGGCTGGCGATCGGGATCCATGCCGCCTGGAACTTCACCCAGGGCTGGGTCTTCAGCGTGCCGGTTTCGGGCGGAGACGCGCCGCTGGGCCTGCTGATTACCCGCCGGATCGGACCGGACTGGCTGACCGGTGGCCAATTCGGGCTGGAAGCTTCAGCGGTCGCGATGGTGGTGGCAACGCTGGCCGGGGTGGCACTGCTTTACAGGGCACGCGACGGGATTGTGGCGCCGATATGGATGCACAACAATCAAACGAAGCTATAGGGATCGATATCCACGCCCACCCGCACCCCGGAGGGAAAGCGCAAGTTGCCCAGCCATTCGCGAATGATCGTCTGCAATTCGGCCGAGCGCCGCGCGTTGAGCAGCAGGCGGTAGCGATAGCGCCCGCGTAATAGCGCCATGGGCGCAGGGGCCGGGCCGTAGATCGCCACATCGGGCACATCCGGGCGCGAGCCGCCGATCGCGCGGGCCGCATCGCGGGCTTCGGCCTCATCCTCGGAGCTAACGATGATCGCCGCCCAGCGCCCGAACGGCGGCGCCCCGGCATCGCGGCGCGCTTCGGTTTCGGCAGTATAAAAGGCGTCGCGGTCTCCAGAGGCAAGCGCGGTGATAACCGATGCGGTGGGATGACGCGTCTGGATCAGCACTTCACCCGGCTTGGCCGCGCGTCCGGCCCGCCCTGCGACCTGGGCGATCTGCTGATAGGTTCGCTCTGCTGCGCGCAGATCGCCGCCTTCAAGGCCAAGGTCTGCATCGACCACACCGACCAGCGTCAGTTCCGGGAAATGATAGCCCTTGGTCACCAGCTGGGTGCCGATGATAACGTCGATCAGGCCACCTTCGGCCGCAGCAACGAATTCCGCGATCTTGCCCGGCGAGTTGAGCGTGTCCGAAGTCACCAAAGCGACCCGGGCCTCGGGCAACAGCGCGGCCACTTCATCGGCAATCCGCTCCACCCCGGGGCCGCAGGCGACCATGCAATCAGCGGTGCCGCATTCGGGGCAGGCGTCGGGGGTCGGCACCTGATGACCGCAATGGTGGCAGGCAAGCCGCCGCGACAGCCGGTGCTCGACCAGCCAGGCGCTGCAATTGGGGCATTGGAAGCGGTAGCCGCAGTGGCGGCACAGGGTGAGCGGAGCATAGCCGCGCCGGTTGAGGAACAGCAGCGATTGTTCGCCGCGTTCCAGCCGCAGTTTCATTTCGCGAATTAGTCGGGGGGCAAGCCAGCGCCCGCGCTCGGGCTGCTCGGCGCGCAGATCGACAATCTCGATTTCGGGCAGGCTGGCCCCGCCGAACCGGCCCGGCAGCGCGATCTTGCGGTAGACCCCGGCTGCGGCCAGCTGCATCGATTCAAGCGCGGGGGTGGCGCTGGACAGGATCACCGGAATGCCCTCAAACCGGGCACGGATCACTGCCACATCACGGGCGTTATAGCGCACCCCGTCATCCTGCTTGAACGAAACCTCATGCGCCTCGTCGACCACGATCAGCCCCAGCCGCTGGTATGGCATGAACAAGGCCGAGCGGGCACCAACCACGACTTGCGCCTCACCTGAAACAATTGCCCGCCAGGCACGGCGCCGCTCGGTTGACTTGATCGAAGAATGCCACAACACCGGCGGCACCCCGAACCGTGCCTCGAAGCGGCGCAGGAAGTTCTCGGTCAGTGCGATTTCGGGCAACATTACCAGCACTTGCTGTCCGGCGGCGATGGCTGTAGCGATCGCCTCGAAATAGCATTCGGTCTTGCCCGATCCGGTAACGCCGTCGAGCAGGAAGGGCGCGAATTTATGCGCTTCAACCGCGCCGACAAAGGCGGCGGCGGCGGCTTGTTGATCGGGGTTGAGGGTGGGCTGGGCAAAATCGGCCTGCGCGCGCGGGTAAGGACGGTCGAGATCGACTGTCACTGGCTCAAGCAGCCCAGCGCTGACCATCCCGCGCAGCACGCCGTCCGATACGCTGGCCAGTTCGGCCAGTTCGCGGATCGTCGCCTGCTCGCCCTGCAGCGCGTCCATTGCGACCGCGCGCTGCGGGGTCAGCCGCTCCGGTTCGCGGCCAGACAGGCGGTATTCGGTGGTGGTTCCGCCGCCGCGCAGGCCCGCGGTGCTGCCCAGCGCCATTCGGGCAACCGAGGAAAGCGGGGCACAATAATAATCGGCAGTCCACTCGATCAGCCGCCGCAGCGGGGCCGACAGTGGCGGCACCGGCAGAATTTCCAGCAACGGGCGCAGCTTGCTGTCGGGAACTTCGTTGCTGGCCAAGCGTTCTGGTTCCCAGACGATCCCCAGCACTTGCCGGGGGCCAAGCGGCGCGATGACGACTGAGCCGGGCTCTATCGCCATCCCATCGGGAACGCGGTAGTCCAATACGCCCAGCGCGGCGTTGAATACGAGGAGTCGGACGCGGTTCATCTGCGCGGCCTATATGCGAACCAAGCGGCTGGGGCGACACCCGGTTTGCCTGCGAAGGAGTGGAAAATGAACACACTGCCCATCAATTCGATTGCTCGTCGGCATTTTCTGGCCGGTGCAGCGGCCACCGGCGTGCTGGTTTTGCCTGGCTGCGCATCGATGGGCGGATATAGTTTTACCGAAGCGATCCGGCGATTGCTGATGCTTTCAGCTGACAATGCCTTTGCCCGGCTGACCGCCCCCGGCGGGTTCTGGGATAGCCAGGTCGCCCGGATTGCCCTGCCGGAAATATACGGGCGGCGCGGCGGGGTGCTGCAGGGCATCCTGACCTCGGAGGCGTTTCGCTCGCAGTTGCAGCGCCGGCTCAACTATTTTGCTGAGGAAGGTGCCACCCGCGCAGCGCCGGTGGTGGCGGATACCGTGCGGACCATCGGCATCGCCAATGCGGCCGCGCTGATCCGCGGCGGGCCGACTGCGGCGACGTCGTATTTGCGCGAGAATATGGCTGGATCGCTGATCGATGTGATGGTTCCGGCGCTGGGTGATGCGATGCGCCTCGCCCGTGATCCGCTGCTGGGCCAGGCTTTGTCGGTGCTGACCGGCGTTGATATTGGCGCTGCGGCGCAATCGCTTGCGGTGGGCGCAGACAATGCAATCTGGTATCAGATCGGGGCGGAAGAAGCCGATATCCGGGCCAATCCGCAAAAAACCAATGATCCGGTACTGATCGGCGTGTTGAAGGTGCTCTAGCCGCGCGCGGATGGCATGCTTATAGCGGCAGGGAATCGCCTTCAGGAGCGCGCCCGTGAAATTCTTCGCCGACACTGCCGAAATCGCCGACATAGCCGAGCTGGCCGAAACTGGTCTGCTCGATGGCGTCACCACCAATCCCAGCCTGATCGCCAAATCGGGCCGCGATTTCAGGGAAGTGACGCGTGAGATCTGCGCACTGGTCGATGGTCCGGTCAGCGCCGAGGTCGTTGCACTCGATCATGCCGGGATGATGCGCGAGGCAGAGATTCTGCGCAAGATCGCAGACAATGTCTGCATCAAGGTGCCGCTGACAATCGATGGCCTGAAAACCTGCAAGAAGCTGACCAGCGATGGCACCATGGTCAAGGTCACGCTGTGTTTTTCAGCCAATCAGGCGCTGCTTGCGGCAAAAGCCGGGGCGAGCTTCGTCTCGCCGTTCGTGGGCCGCCACGATGACAACGGGTTCGACGGGATGGCGCTGATCAGCGACATCCGCCTCATCTATGACAATTATGATTTCCGCACAGAAATCCTCGTCGCTAGCGTCCGCCACGGGATTCACGTGCTCGAAGCCGCCCGGATCGGCGCCGATGTGATGACCGCGCCGCCCGTCGTGATCAAGGCGCTGTTCAAACATGTGCTGACCGATAAGGGCATCGAAGGTTTCCTGGCCGATTGGGCCAAGACCGGGCAGAGCATTTGAGGCTTGATTTATTCGTCATCCCGGCGAAAGCCGGGATCGCTGGCCGCTAGGCCGCACCTGGAGGCCAGCGGTCCCGGGTCAAGTCCGGGACGACGTGATACCCAATGTCCGAAGAAACCCCCCTCGATCGCTTCAAACACGTGCTGGCCGGCACCGCGCGCGCGGTTGCGCATGAGCCGGAGGTGGAGGTGGCGTGGACCGCCGATAATCCGGTCGCCAATGGCAACAATTTCCGGGTGCCGATGCCAGGCCGCAATCTGCCGCGCGGGCAGGCGATGGAAGCGCGCGGCTTTGCCGATAGTTTCGCGCTAAAGCTGCGCCACCACAACGAGGTGCTCCACACCAGGCATGCACCGCCCGAGCCGACCGCGCGGGCGTGCTATGATGCCGTGGAAGCGGTCCGCTATGAAGCGCTGGGTTCCAAAGCCTATGCCGGGATGCGCGACAACCTCGATGCGGCGCTGATGGTCAGGATCGGCGCTGATCCGATCACCCGCGTTGCCCGAACCGAGGATGTGCCCGTGCCAATCGCACTGGCGCTGCTGCTGCGCGAACATCTCACCGGCCAGCCGGTGCCCGAAGTCGCCCGCGAAGGCGTCGAGATGCTGCGCGGCTGGATCGAGGACAAGGCCGCCGCCGATTTCGAAGCATTGGCGCTGTCGATCGACGATCAGAAGTCATTCCAGTCGCTCAGCCTCGACATGCTCCAGCACCTTGAACTGACCCGCGCCGAACAGCTCGATCAGGAAGCCAATGAAGGCGACGAGGACGACGGCGATCAGGCGCAGGACGAAGAAGGCGACGAGGGCGAATCCGGCCAGGACCAGCAGCCCAGCGAAATCGCCGCCGAACCCGCCGAAGGCGATGATGAGGGCGAGGGTGAGACCGAGCGCGAGATGGACGATGATACGTCCGAGGGCGAAGCAGGCGACGAGGGCGAGGAAGGGATGCTCCCGGTCCGTCCCAACCGCCCGTGGACCGATCTGCCAGCCCATTTCGATTACAAATTCTATACCGAGAAATTCGACGAAGTCGTCTCGGCAAGCGAGTTGTGCGACGAGGAAGAGCTTAACCGGTTGCGGGCCTATCTCGATGCGCAGCTGAAAGGCGTGCAAAGCATTGTCACCAAGCTGGCAAACCGGTTGCAGCGCCGCTTGATGGCGCAGCAGAACCGCAGCTGGGACTTCGATCAGGAAGAAGGCATCCTCGATGCCGCGCGGCTCGCCCGGGTGATCGTCGCTCCGGGGCAATCGCTGTCCTACAAGGTTGAGCGCGAGGTTGAGTTCAAGGATACGATCGTCACCCTGCTGATCGACAATTCCGGTTCGATGCGCGGCCGGCCCATTTCGATCGCCGCCATTAGCGCCGACGTGCTGGCCCGCACGCTGGAGCGCTGCGGGGTCAAGACCGAGATCCTCGGCTTCACCACCCGCGCCTGGAAAGGCGGGCAAAGCCGCGAGGCCTGGCTGGCAGGCGGCAAACCCGCGCTGCCGGGCCGGCTCAACGATCTGCGCCACATCGTTTACAAAAAGGCCGACGAACCGTGGCGCCGGGCACGGCGCAATCTTGGCCTGATGATGCGCGAGGGGCTGCTCAAGGAGAACATCGACGGTGAGGCGCTGCTGTGGGCACACAGCCGCCTGCTCGCCCGCCACGAAGATCGCCGCATCCTGATGGTAATTTCCGATGGCGCGCCGGTCGACGATTCAACGCTGAGCGTGAACAACGCCGGTTACCTCGAACAGCACTTGCGCAAGGTGATCGAGTGGATCGAGAAGCAATCCCCCGTGCAGCTGGTCGCGATCGGCATCGGCCACGACGTAACCCGCTATTACCGCCGCGCGGTGACGATCATGGATGTCGAGCAACTGGGCGGAACGATGATCGAACAGCTGGCCGGGTTGTTCGAGGGGGATTGAGTTCATGAACGTTACCGACGCCGTCACTAGCCGCCGTTCCGTGCGCGCTTTCCTTGATCGGCCGGTTGATCCGGCGGTGCTGCGCCGCGTTCTGGAAACCGCGCAGCGCGCGCCTTCGGGCGGGAATACCCAGCCGTGGAACGCGACCGCGCTGACCGGCGAGCCGCTGGCGAAGCTGCTCGCGACTGTTGCCGAGGTAATACCGCAGGGTTCTGCGGCGCATAGACCGGAATATCCCATCTATCCGCCGGGGCTGGACGGCACCTATGAGCAGCGTCGCCGCGGGATTGGTGAGGCGATGTATGCCGCGCTGGAGATCCCGCGCGAGGACAAGATGTCGCGGCTGATGTGGTTCGCGAAGAACTTCCGCGCGTTCGATGCGCCGGTGCTGATGCTGATCCACACGCCGAAGTATATGGGCCCGCCGCAATGGTCGGACATCGGGATGTGGCTGCAAACATTGATGCTGCTGCTGCGTGAGGCAGGCCTCGACAGCTGCGGGCAGGAGGCCTGGGCGATCTATTCGGCGCAAATTCGCCAATGTGTGGATATTCCCGACGACCATATCTTCTTCTGCGGCCTCGCCATTGGCCACCGTGATCCCGATGCGGCGGTGAACAATTTTCCGGTCCCGCGTGCGTCGCTGGATGAGGCGATCCGCTGGGAGGGGTTTTGATTGTCGCGTCGTCCCCGGCTTGACCGGGGACCGCTGGCCGCATCGATGCGAGCTCGGACCGATGAGGCCAGCGATCCCCGCTTTCGCGGGGATGACGATAAGCTTGCGCGGGGATGACGAGCAAGGCAAATGCCCCCCATGACTGACGCCGTTCCCCTCATGCTGTTCAACAGCCTGACCCGCAAGATTGAGCCTTTCAAGCCCGTCCATCCAGGTGAGGCGCGCGTTTATACCTGCGGGCCGACGGTGTATAATTACCCCCACATCGGCAATATGCGCGCCTATGTCTTCGCCGATGTGCTGGGCCGGACGCTGAGCTTCAAGGGTTACGAGCTGACCCATGTGATCAACATCACCGATGTCGGCCATCTCACCGATGATGCCGACGCGGGTGAGGACAAGCTGGAAAAAGCGGCGGCCGAAAACGCCCAGTCGATCTGGGACATCGCCCGGCATTATACCCAGGCCTATTGGGACGATGTGAAGGCGCTCAATATCCGCGAGCCAGCCCAGTGGTCGATCGCGACGGATTATGTGCCGGCGATGATCGAGTTTGCGAAGGGCATCGCGGAACAGCACTGCTACGAGCTGGCCTCGGGCCTCTATTTCGACACCGCGACGGTGGCAAATTACGGACGGCTGGCCCGTGCAAATGCCGACGACGGCGAGAGCCGGATCGCCCCGGTCGACGGCAAGCGCCACGCCGCCGATTTCGCGATCTGGCGCAAGACCCCCGCAGGCGAGACGCGCCAGATGGAATGGGATTCGCCGTGGGGCAAAGGCGCGCCGGGGTGGCATCTGGAATGCTCGGTGATGTCGGGCCAGTTGCTGGGTTTTCCGTTCGACATTCACACCGGCGGGATCGATCACCGCGAGATCCATCACCCCAATGAAATCGCCCAGAACCAGGCGTTCTGCCACTCGGATGCGAGCGGCGCGAACATCTGGATGCACAATAATTTTCTGGTCGAACGATCGGGGAAGATGAGCAAGTCGAGCGGCGAATTCCTGCGGCTCCAGCTGCTGATTGATAAGGGTTATCATCCGCTTGCCTACCGGCTGATGTGCCTCCAGGCGCATTACCGGAGCGAGCTGGAGTTTTCGTGGGAGGGACTGCAAGCGGCGCTGGTGCGGTTGAAGCGGCTGGTGATGGCAGTTTCACAACTTGTCGAGTGTACTGATCGAAGTTGCGCCATTCGGCTACAGGACAGATTTACTCAAAAGGTTTTGGACGACGTCGAGTCTGCACTTTCCTCTGATTTGGCAACGCCTAAAGCACTGGCACCATTTGAATTGTTGGCTCTGCAAGGGTATCCGCAATTTACACCTGAGGTGGAAAATGACGATGCAGCCAAGCAGGGCGTTTGTAATGCCAGATTGGATGCCGTTGAAAAACTGGATCGAGTTTTTGGGCTAGGCCTTTTGACTCTAACCCGCTCTGACCTCCGCATCCGCCCCAAATCCGCCACCATCACCGAATCCGAAATCGAGGCCATCCTTGCCCAGCGCATGGACGCCCGCGCCGCCAAAGACTTCGCTACGTCGGATAGACTCCGCGACGAACTCTCCGCGCAAGGCGTCGAAGTCATGGACGGCGACCCCCTCGGCTGGGACTGGAAACTGACCTAATAAAAATACGCATAAAATTGCGTATTTCACTTTGACGTAGTCCGTCTTATGTGCAAATAAATGCGTATGGAGCGTGACAGCCGAAAGATCGTCAAACGGCTGCTGGCCGATGGGTTCGAGCTTGTTTCAAGCAAGGGATCGCATCACAAGTTCCGCAAGGAAGGCCGGACCGTGATTGTCCCGCATCCGAAGAAGGATCTGCCAATGGGAACCGCGCGCAGCATTGCGGCAATGGCAGGTTGGGAATGACGAGTCCTTTGCGATCAGAGGTGTAAGATGCAGTATTTCTATGCAATCGTTCATAAGGATCCCGGCAGCGCCTTTGGTGTGCAGTTTCCTGACTTGCCCGGCTGTTTTTCGGCGGCGGACGAGCTCGAAGATGTGTTGCCCAATGCCTGTGAGGCGCTGGAATTGTGGTTTGATGATGCTGAGGAGGTCAAGCCGAGCCGCCTTGATGAGGTCCGGGATATGGTTGCCGAAGAGCTGGCGGCGGGTGCCTTTATCGTTGCCGTTCCGCGCATTCGGCGCGGCGGAAAGCTTGTTCGGGCAAATATCTCGCTGGATCGCGGGATGCTCGATGCGATTGACCGCGCGGCGTCCGAACGCAGCCTGACCCGCAGCGCCTTTCTGGCGGACGCTGCCCGAAACGAAATTGAGCGGCGGCATTGATGGACGGCGCTCGGCTGGGACTGGAAACTGGGCGAGTGAAGCTGTGGCGGCTCACCCGTGCGCCCTTCGTGGCGCTGGATGGGGCGGGTGCCATGCTTAACGGGGCGCGCTATGCGCCGCCGGGCATTCCGGTGGTCAGCCTCGCCAGCGAGGCTGGTCTCGCGGTGCTGATTGCCTTGCGGTATCAGCCGCGTGATTTGCAGGGCATCCCGGACGATTTCGTGCTGGGCTGGACCGAGGTCGATGCGGTGCCCGAGCGGGTGCCCGATGACGGCGGCGAGGATGCGATCCGCGCTTTCGTTGGCGAATGGCTCCAAACCGGCCGCTCGCTCCTCGCTGCCCTGCCATCGCGAGTGCTGCCCGAGGCTGATGTCGTGCTGTTCAACCCTGTGCATCCGGATGCCGCAGATGTGCCGCCGCTCGTCACCCGCCCGTTCAGCTTCGCCGAATGTCTGCACACGCCGCCGATGCTGGCGCGGTATGAGGAACCCAAATGACCAAGACCATCACCGTCCTTTCCGCCATGGCGCAACCCTTGATCGAGCCGCGCTTGCCCAATTGGGTTGAACCGAACTGGTTTCATACAACAGAAGAATTATTCGATCTGGCACCAAGGGCGGAGATCGGCTGGTTCGATCTCTACAAGAAAAGCGACATGGCCGAGGCTGTGCGGCGGGGGGTGAAGCTGAAGTGGCTCAACTCGGTCTATGCCGGGGTCGATGGCATGCCGCTGGAACTGATGGCGCAGCGCGGCGTCATTTTTACCAATGGCGTGGGGATCAACGCGATCACTATCGCCGAATATGTGGTGATGGGGATGCTGACCATCGCCAAGGGTTACCGCGAGGTCGTTCGTGCGCAGGACCGGCGTGAATGGCTGGAAGATTCGCCCGGCAAGCGCGAATTGCTCGGTTCAAAGGCGCTGCTGCTGGGCTATGGCGCGATTGGCCAGCTGGTTGACGAGCGGCTCAGCGCCTTCGGGGTGGAAGTGGTCAAGGTTCGCCGCTCGCCTGGTCCCGCCACTCTGGGCCCGGACCAATGGCGCGCCCGGCTGGGGGAGTTTGACTGGGTGATCATCGCGGTTCCCTCCACCCCCGAAACCGCCGGGATGATCGGCGCGGGCGAGCTAGCGGCGATGAATTCAGCAGCGGTGATCGTCAATATCGCCCGGGTCGAGGTGATCGATCAGGTGGCGCTGGTCGATGCCTTGCGTGAAAAGCGGATCGGCGGGGCGTTTCTTGATGTCACCACCCCGGAACCACTCCCGGCCGATCACCCGCTGTGGACGCTGGATAACGCCCATATCACCATGCATTTGTCGGGCCGGGCGCAGGACAAGATGTTCGCCCGTTCGGTCGAGCGGTTCCTCGTCAATCTGGAACGGTATCATAGCGGGGAAGCACTGGAGCCGCTGGTTGATCTGGTGCTGGGCTATTGATTGTCGAGTCATCCCCGGCTCGACCGGGGATCGCTGGCCTCGTCGATCCGGCCTTGCGTTGATGAGGCCAGCGGTCCCCGGTCAAGCCGGGGACGACGATTTTCAGGCATCCTCCAGCAGCAACACTTCGACTTCGATCTGCAGGCGCGGCTCGGGCAGCAGGACATGTTCTACCGTCAAAACAATCGCATCGGCGACCAGCTGGCGCGAAATGGTGAATTCATGATCGGGCAGGACGGCGATGAACAGCTCACCTGCCGCCACTGCCTCGCTGCCGTTGAAGACCAGCGCGATGGTGTGGCGGCTGCCGGAAAAGGTGACGCTGGCCCAGGGGCGTTCGGCGTGGCGGATCAACTCGGCGCGGCCACCGGCAAGGGTCATCAGGGCCGACAGCAGCTGCATCCATGGACCGCAGCGCGCGCGCCGATGGACTTGCTCGATCATCGCCTTGCCCGCTGCTGGATCATATTGCATTGCTGGACTCCTGATATGTGTTCATGAAATGTTCCACCCGTTGCTCCGTAGATTCGCGCGGGATGCGGCCGTTGCGCAGATCTTCGACGAAACGCGGATCATGCGTGGCAAGGCGGCCAAACTTGGTCCACGGCATTCCGGTCTGACGCAGAAAGCGTTCGATCCGGCGAATTAGCATGGGCATTCTCCTTGAGTGATTCGTGGTAGGAATAATCCTGTAGTTGTGGGGTCAAATCCTACTTGTCTAGGAAAAATACTTCGTCTATGTGCGAATGATGGTTACTGCCAATCCCCGCCTGCGCCTGCTTGAACTCGTGAGCGAGCATGGCGCAAGCCTGTCTGGACTGTCCGAGTTAATCGGACGCAATCCAACTTATTTACAGCAGTTTATCCGCAAGGGTAGCCCGCGCAAGCTGGAGGAGACAGACCGGCGGACGCTGGCCCGGTTCTTTGGCGTGGCCGAGTCGGAGCTGGGTGCGCCGGAGGACTTTTCCTCCGCTGTGCCAGAGAAACGCAGCCGCAGCGACTGGGTCGATGTTCCGCGCCTTGCGCTGGGTGCCTCGGCCGGGCCGGGCGCAGTGGCGGCGGAGGAGGCAGCGATCGGTGCCTTCCGGTTCGGCGCGCGGTGGATGCGCGAACAGGGCCTCGATCCGGCGATGCTCTCGGCGATTGTGGTCGCGGGCGATTCGATGGAGCCGACGTTGCGCGATGGGGATGAGATTCTGGTCGATCGCAGCCCGCAGACGTGGCGGGACGGGATCCACGTGGTGCGCGCCGGCGACGCGCTGCTGGTCAAACGGCTCGATACCGGTCGCCCCGGCATCTTGGCGCTGGTCAGCGATAATCCGGCTTACCGCGTGATCGAACTTGTGCCTGAAGAGGTGCAGGTGATTGGCCGGGTGGTGTGGAAGAGCGGGCGGCTTTGAGCGATGCGTCGTCCCGGACTTGATCCGGGACGGCTGGCCTTATCGTTCCAACCTCGCGTTGATGAGGCCAGCCGTCTCGGATCAAGTCCGGGACGACGGGTTGATTATCAGGCCATCCTTCGCCATTTCTCATCCATGACCGAACCAGCCCACCCCCAACCGCCCATGCGGGTCGCAATCATCCCGGTAACGCCGTTGCAGCAGAATTGCTCGCTGCTGTGGTGCACCAAGACGATGCGCGGGGCGCTGGTCGATCCGGGCGGGGATCTCGACAAGCTGAAGCTGGCGGTGGAGCGGGCCGGGGTTACGCTGGAAAAAATCCTCGTCACCCATGGCCACCTCGATCATTGCGGCGGCGCCGGGATCCTCGCCAAGGAACTCGGCCTGCCGATCGAAGGTCCGCAGGAGGCGGATCGGTTCTGGATCGCCCAACTGGGGGAGGACGGGCGCAAATACGGGATTACCAGCGAAGTGTTCGAGCCGGATCGCTGGCTCCACGATGGCGACAAGGTGACGGTGGGTGAGCTTGAGCTGGATGTGATCCATTGCCCCGGGCACACCCCGGGGCATGTGGTGTTCTTTCATGCGCCATCGCGGTTTGCGATTGTCGGCGATGTGATCTTTCAGGGATCGATCGGGCGGACCGATTTTCCGATGGGCAATCATCAGGATCTGATCGATTCGATTACCCAGAAGCTGTGGCCGCTGGGCAATGATGTGACCTTCAATCCCGGCCACGGCCCGGTCAGCACGTTCGGGCGCGAGCGGCAGACCAATGCCTATGTCAGCGATTATATTCTGAGCTGAGGGCCTTCCCCGGCTGGGGAAGGCCCGCAACCCGTTTACATCGTCCCGGTCGCCACCAGCACCGCGACAATGGCAAGGCCAAGCTGGGTCAGCATAGTGGTAGTCGTGCCAATCATCCGGCCTTTGGCCAGGCTGGTCCCGTCCATTCCCAGGCCGTGCGCAACCCGGCCCAGCATATAGATCCCGGCCACATAGGGCAGCCATTGGCCGCCCTTTCCGGCCAGTTCCAGCGCCGCGATCAGCGCCAGCACCCAAGGGGTATTCTCGGCAAAGTTCAGCTGCGCCCGCATCCGGCGTTCGAGCATGTCGCTGCCCCCGGCGCCGATGCTGATGCTTTCCTTGGTGCGAATCTGGCCGCAGCGGATGCTCAGCCAGATGTTGATAATCGCCGCGGCGGCAGCGGTAGTCAGAGTGGTAGTCAGCAACATTATTCTCTCCCCAGTGGTATTCGATTGCCGAGCTAGCCCGACGATGCTTGCAACGCACGTTAAATTCGCTATAGGCGCGCCTTCGCAGCCGCCCGCTTGTGCTAACCAGCACGTGCGTTGCGCGGCTTTCATACGACGAACCGAATTTGCAGGAACAGGTGCCGCAATGGCTGTCCCAAAAAGAAAAACTTCCCCCTCACGCCGGGGTATGCGCCGCAGCCATGATGCGCTGTCACCGGCCGCATTCCATGAATGCTCGAACTGTGGTGAGCTGAAGCGCCCGCACAATCTGTGCGGGGCCTGCGGCCATTATAACGGGCGCGAGATTATCGCGGTCGGGCTCTAAGCCCCTCTTAACAGGACAATTCGCACATGAGCCTCCCGCGTATCGCTATTGACGCGATGGGCGGCGATGAGGGCGTGCGCGTGATGATCGAGGGCGCAGCGCTGGCCCGTCGCCGCCATGATCGCTTCAAATTCCTGCTGGTCGGCGATGAAGCGCGGATCGAGGCCGCGCTGGAAAAACACCCCAATCTGCGTGAAGCGTCGGAAATTCTTCACGCCGACGATGTCGTCAGCGGCGATGAAAAGCCGACCCAGGCACTGCGCCGGGCCAAGACCACCTCGATGGGCCTGGCGATCAACGCAGTGAAGATCGGCGAGGCTGGCGCTGCGGTCAGTGCCGGCAATACCGGCGCGCTGATGGCGATGGCCAAAGTCGCGCTGCGGACCATGCCGGGGATTGATCGGCCGGCGCTGGCTGCGCTGCTCCCGACGCTGGGCAAGAATGATCTGGTCATGCTCGATCTGGGGGCCAATACCGATTGCGATGCCCGCAATCTGGTCCAGTTCGCAATCATGGGGGCGGCTTATTCGCGGATCGTAACCGGGCTTGATGCCCCGCGCGTTCGCCTGCTCAACATCGGCACCGAAGAGATGAAGGGCACCGATGCACTGCGCGATGCGGCCAATCAGCTCAAGGCGGCAACCCAGCTGGCAATGACTTTCGATGGCTTTACCGAGGCAGACAAGCTTTCGCGCGGCGATGTCGATGTGATCGTAACCGACGGATTTTCCGGCAATATCGCGCTCAAAGCGGTCGAGGGCGCGGCGCGTTTTGTGGCTGATCTGCTGCGCCGCAGCTTTGCCAGCTCGCTTCGCTCCAAGGTTGGCTTCCTGATCTCGCGGCCGGCGACCGAGCTGCTCAAGCACCACCTTGATCCCAACAACCACAATGGCGCGGTGTTCCTGGGCCTCAACGGCGTGGTGGTGAAAAGCCACGGCAGCGCCACTGCGCTGGGTGTCGCCAATGCGGTGGCAGTGACCGCCCGCCTGCTTGAGGAAGATCTGACGACCCGGATCATGGCGGATCTGGCGATTATTGGCGAAGCCAGCCTGCGCCAGGCGCCCAGGGCGGCAGGGTGACCCGGCGCTCGGTCCTGATCGGCACCGGCTCGGCGCTACCCAAGCGCAGCGTCAGCAATGCCGAAATGGCCACGATGGTCGATACCACCGATGAATGGATCGTTGAGCGGACCGGCATTCGCAACCGCTATATTGCCGGCGACGATGAGACGACCGGGACGCTGGCCACCGCCGCCGCGCGCGCCGCTTTGGCTGCGGCCGGGGTGGAGGCAAGCAGCATTGGCCTGATTGTGCTCGCCACGGCAACCCCGGACCAGACTTTCCCGGCCACCGCCACCAAGGTCCAGCATGAACTGGGCTGCAATGGCGGGATTGCCTTCGATGTTGCCGCCGTCTGCTCGGGCTTTCTCTATGCGCTGGGCGTCGCCGATTCGATGCTGCGTACCGGAATGGCACAGCGCGCGCTGGTAATTGGGTCCGAAACCTTCAGCCGGATCCTCGATTGGGAAGACCGCACGACTTGCGTGTTATTCGGCGACGGGGCCGGGGCAGTGGTTCTGGAAGCGCGTGACATTGTCGCCCCGGATGGTCCGGGGATACTGGCCACGCGGTTGCATGCCGATGGCGCGCACGGCCCGTTGCTGTATGTCGATGGTGGCCCGTCGAGCACCGGGACGGTCGGAAAAGTCCGTATGAAGGGCCGCGAAGTATTCCGTCATGCGGTGGTCAATCTGGCTGAAGTCTTGAACGAAGTGCTTGAAGAGGTTGGACTTTCATCAGCTGATCTGGATTGGGTCGTGCCGCATCAGGCCAACCGGCGGATCCTTGATGCCACCGCCCGGAAGCTGGGCCTGCCGCCCGGCAAGGTGATCGTGACGGTTGATCGCCACGCCAATACGTCGGCCGCATCGGTGCCGCTGGCACTCGACGCGGCAGTGCGTGACGGGCGGATCAAGCCGGGCGATCTGGTCATGCTGGAGGCGATGGGCGGCGGCTTCACCTGGGGTGCCAGCCTGCTGCGCATGTAATATCGGTCGGCTTCCCCAAAGGGCAGGGCATTCCATTGCAATCGCTTGCTATTCGCGTATGCTCCGAGTCGTAGGTCGCGCTCAAAGTTGGGGAACAGAGCACTATGCGCTCCATGAACACACTGACTCGTGCCGATCTGGCTGAAGCGATCAATCGCAAGCTGGGTCTGTCGCGATCTGAATCGCTCAATATGGTTGAGGCGATCCTCGATCATCTATGCGATGCTATGGCGGAGGGTGAAAACGTTAAAATCTCGGGTTTTGGTACTTTTCTGTTGCGTGACAAGGCGCAGCGGATTGGCCGCAATCCCAAGACCGGTGTCGAAGTGCCGATCACTCCGCGCCGCGTTCTGACTTTCCGGGCGAGCCAGATGCTCAAGGACCGGATCATCAAGGGGTGAACCAGGCTCCATCCCAGTTTGGCGCCCATCAGTTTGGCGCCCATCTGTTTGGCGATGGAAAAGCGCCCGATGCGCTGCGAACTATCGGCGAAGTGGCCAAGGCGCTTGGCATTCGCCAGCACGTTCTGCGCTATTGGGAAGAACAGTTCCCGATGCTCCAGCCGCTCAAACGCAGTGGCGGAAGGCGTTATTACCGGCTTGAAGATATCCAGCTGATCGCGCGGATCGATCAGCTGGTTCACCGCGAGGGCTATACCCTGCGCGGTGCGCGGCTGTCGCTTGAAGGCAAGGGCACAGCGGCTCCTGCCGTTGCAGCGGCGGCAGCTGCGGCACCCGGATTGGCCCCGGCTGCTGACCCGATCCGTCAGCAGTTGACGGCAATCCGCGACCGGCTGGCCGCAGCGCTTCGGGCCGCCTGATCCATACCCCCTACCCAGCGGGCACAGGCCCGCCTATGACCCGGCTACAAGATTGGCCATTTGGGTAAGGCGAAACCATGACTGACACTTATGATACCGAACTCGCGCTGTTTGTTGGCGGAAGCTGGCGACTGGGCGAGGGGCGCGAGACCCAGGCGGTGGTCGACCCCTCGACTGGCGCAACCATCGCCGAGGTTCCGCTGGCCAGCGCCGCCGATCTGGATGAAGCCCTGGCGACTGCGGAACGCGCCTTCGCTGTCTGGCGCACCACCGATGCCGATGCGCGCAGCGCGATCCTGCGCCGCGCCGCTAGCCTGATGCGCGAGCGGACCGAGGCGATTGCCACACTGCTGACCCGCGAACAGGGCAAGCCGATTGCCGAAGCCCGCGGCGAAGTGACCGGCAGCGCTCAGCTGTTTGAATGGTGTGCCGAAGAAGCCAAACGGGTTTATGGCCGGATCCTGGTGCGCCCCTCCGGCCAGCGCAGCCTGGTTATCAAGCAACCGGTCGGGCCAGTCGCGGCGTTCAGTCCGTGGAACTTCCCGGTTTATCTGATGGCCAAGAAACTTGCCCCGGCGCTGGCTGCGGGCTGCTCGGTGATCGCCAAGCCGCCCGAGGAAACCCCCGGCTGCACCAGCGCGTTGATCCGCTGTCTGATCGATGCAGGCCTGCCCGATGGCGTCGTCCAGCTGGTTTACGGGGTGCCCGATACGGTCAGCCGGCATTTGCTGGCCTCGCCCGTGATCCGCAAGATCAGCTTCACCGGCTCGGTGCCCGTCGGCAAGCACCTGATGCGGCTGGCGGCAGATGGCCTCAAGCGCGTGACCATGGAGCTGGGCGGCCATGCACCAGTGCTGGTGTTCGA
Source organism: Novosphingobium sp. (assembly GCA_031372185.1). GTDB lineage: Bacteria > Pseudomonadota > Alphaproteobacteria > Sphingomonadales > Sphingomonadaceae > Novosphingobium. The sequence continues at coordinate 67,378 of JANMKT010000013.1, read as the reverse complement.
CGATTGCGATCTGGACAAGACGCTCGACATGGTGGTGCCGCAGAAGTTCCGCAACGCCGGGCAGGTCTGTGTCTCGCCCACCCGGTTCTATGTCCAGGAGGCGATCTACGACCGCTTTATTGAGGGCTTTGCCGCCCGCACCCGGCAGGTCACGACTGGCAATGGGTTTGCCGCCGACACCAAAATGGGTCCGCTTGCCAATGCCCGGCGGCCCGGTGCGATCGAGGCGCTGGTCGATGATGCCCGCAAGGCTGGCGCGCGGGTAATGGCCGGCGGCGAGCGCGGCGAAAGCGGCTTCTTCTTCCAGCCAACGCTGCTCGCCGATGTGCCCGATAGTGCAGCGATCATGGCCAATGAGCCGTTTGGGCCGGTCGCGGTCGCTGCGCCGTTTTCCACGCTGGATGATGCTATCGCCAAGGCCAACCGCTTGCCGTTTGGCCTCGCCGCTTTTGCCTTTACCGAAAATATGCGCCGGGCCAATTTGCTCGGCGATGCGATCGAAGCCGGAATGGTCGGCATTAACACCTTCGCGATCAGCACGGCCGACGCGCCATTCGGCGGAGTCAAGGATTCAGGGTTCGGCAGCGAAGGCGGGATCGAAGGGTTCGAGAGCTATCTGGTGACCAAGGCGATCCATCAGGCCTAATGTCATCCTGGGTCTAGCCCGGGACGTTGGATTAAACTGTTTCCGGCCCCAGTGCCGGATCGAGGTCGCGCGGGCGGATCAGATGAGCCAGCCGTCCGCAGCGCTCCCTGAGGTCAGCCCAATGGCTGATATCAAGCTCTAGAACGGCGAATGATGCGGTTGGGAATTTCACTTCGACCAGATCGCGCAAGGGGCTGGTCCCGTCATCGGGGACCAGATCGAAGATCACATCCTCCAGCCCCGGATTGTGGCCAACCATCAGGATCGAGTCCGCCGCGTCTTTTTGTTCGCGCAGCAGATCGAGCAGCGTGGCTGAGCTGGCGAGATAGATCCGGCGGTCCCAATTGACCGCGATCGGCCGGCCCGAGGCCTTGGCAGCCAGTTCGATGGTTTCGGCCACCCGAACTGCAGGAGAAGCGATTACCCGGTCCCATTGCACCACGTGGTCGCGAAGATGCCGACCCATCAGCCCCGCGCCCTTTTCACCACGCAGATTGAGCGGGCGATCGAAATCGCGCGCGCGCGGGTCATGCCAATCTGACTTGGCGTGGCGGAACAGGCCCAGGGTTTTCAAGCGGGGTCCTCAACTTTGGCGGGCATCTTTGAAACACCGGCCGTGACGCGTTGTAAAGCCTCGTCCAGCGTGACCCGGTGAATCGGGGTGCCCGGCGGGAAGGCGGTGAGCAAGCGGCTGGGGAAAGCGGCCGAGAGGACCACGAAATGGCCGTGGTCGTCGGCGCTGCGGATCAGCCGCCCGAACGCCTGGGCGAGGCGCGCGCGAATAATCCGGTCATCATAGGCCGCTGCGCCACGTCCGCTGTCAGTGCTGGCCGCAAGCCGCCGGGCGCGGTGGAGGATTGAGGGCTTGGGCCAGGGCACCTGCTCCATCACCACCAGCCGTAGCGAATGCCCCGGCACATCCACCCCATCGCGCAGCGCATCGGTGCCCAGCAGCGAGGCGCGCGGATCGTCACGGAAGATATCGACCAGCGTGCCGGTGTCGATCGGATCGACATGCTGGGCGTAGAGCGGAAGGCCGGTGCGGGCCAGCCGATCCGCGATCCGGCCATAGACCGCGCGCAGCCGCTTGATCGCGGTAAACAGCCCCAGCGCGCCGCCGCCCGATGCTTCGATTAATCGCGCATAGGCCCCGGCCAGGCCCGAAATGTCGCCCTTGGCGACGTCGGTGACGATCAACACTTCGGCTTGGGCGGCATAATCGAACGGGCTGTCGAAGGCGGACAGTCGCGGTGCAATTTCAAGATGACCTGCGCCGCTTCGGGTGACTGCAGCATCCCAATCAAGCCCGCCGGGGGTCCGCTCGCTCAGCGTGGCACTGGTCAGCATCACGCCGTGCGCGCCCTCCAGCACGGCGGCGGCAAACGGCTTCATCGGATCGAGCCAGCGGCGATGGATGCCGATATCGAATTCGCGGGCGTCGGATCGTTCAACGCTGAGCCAATCGACAAATTCGGGATCGGCTGGCCCGCCCATCCGAGCGAGCAGCGCCTCCCACGCGCTGAGCAGATCGATCCGCCAGCCCAGCGAGTGACGCGCCCCTTCGATCCGGGTCCGGCCGGGGCCATCGAGCCAGTCCGGCCCGTCCTCGATCAGCGCCTCAAGCCGCCCGCCAAGCCGGATCAGCGGGCTGCGCAGTGCGGCGAGGGCGGATTGGGCTTGTCCCGCCAGTTCGACAAAGGCGCCGTCGAGCTGCGCCGCTTCGGTTTCCAGGCCATAGCCTGCTTCCTGTCCGCCGCTTTCGTCGCGGGCGTAGACTGCCGCACGGACCGCGCCGAACAAGGCCTCAAGCGGACCGGACGGCGCGCCCTCCAGCAGCCTTGGTAGCCAGCCGTCGCCGGTCAGAGCCTCGGCCGCATGGCGCGCCGCCGCAATCGCCTTGCCGCCGGCCTCGTCATAGCTTGCAACATCGGCGAGCCGCGCGGCGAGGCCGCGCCTCCGCCCCTTGGAGCCACGCTCGGGCCCGACCACCCAGCGGCGCAGCTCGATCGTCTCAGCACCGGTCAAGGCGGCGGCGAAGGTGGCGTCGGCGGCCTCGAACACATGATGACCTTCGTCGAAGATGATCCGTGTCGGGCGTTGGGCCATGTCTCGCCCGCGGGCCGCATTGACCATCACCAGCGCGTGATTGGCGATCACCAGATCGGCCTGGGCGCTGGCCCTGGCCGCTCGTTCGATGAAGCATTTGCGGTAATGGGGGCAACCGGCATAGACACATTCGCCGCGCCGGTCGGTCAGCGCCGCGACCCCGCGCTGGCGAAACAGCGTGCCAAGCCAGCCGGGCAAATCGCCGCCGATCATATCGCCGTCCTGGCTGTAGCCAGCCCAGCGCGCCACCAGCTGGGCCAGGATTGCGGCGCGGCCGGTAAAACCGCCTTGCAGCGCGTCTTCCAGATTGAGCAGGCACAAATAATTCTCGCGGCCCTTGCGCACGACCACCGGCTGGCTGCCATCGGGGCGCGGGCCATCCCACGCCCGGCGGCTTTCGCGGCGCAGCTGGCGTTGCAAGGCCTTGGTGAAGGTCGAAACCCAGACTGTCCCGCCCGAATTTTGTGCCCAAAGTGATGCCGGAGCAAGATAGCCCAGCGTCTTGCCGATCCCCGTTCCGGCCTGCGCCAGCAATATATGCGGCAAAGCCTCCCGGCTGCGCGGGCTGAAAACATAAGCAGATTCAGAGGCATAGGCGCGCTGGCCGGGGCGAGGTTCCGCATCGTTGCCAGTCAGCGCCGCAAGCCGCGCGGCAACGGCATCGTCCTCCAGCGTGATCTGCGCCGGTTGGGGCCGCTCGGGCCTTTCATCCCATTCGGGCAGGCGGGCGAACAGCCAGCGTTCGGCTCTTTCGGGCGCTTTGATGCGCGGAGTGAGCAAGGCCGCCCATGGCCAGCGCAGCCGGGTGAGCGTTTGGAGCGCGCTCCATGCGCCCTCACGCTCGGGCCATGCATCGGCAGTGCAAGCTGATAGCAACGCCTCTGCGGCCACTTGCAGCAGAGCAGGAACGGCGTCGTCACCTTCCGGTTCGGCCAACCCGAGTGCATGCGCCAGTCCCTTTGGAGTCGGCACCATAAACCGAGCAGGGTGGATGAAGGCGAACAGTTCCAGCAGATCGAGCCCGGACAAATCGGGATAGCCCAATCGGCTCGCGACCAACGGCGCGTTGAGCATCAGCAACGGCGTATCCGCCGCCGCCATGATCGCCTCACCCTTGCCAATGCCGCGGGTTGAGCCATCACCCCCTCGCAGCCAGCAGCCACCGTGGCTGGCGTGAAGCGCGGGGAGGGGGAGCGCGGCGGTCATCGGGAAGCGATAGAACGAAAATGGAACGTGGGGCAAGCGCCGCGACCGTGTGTTTCACCAGCGACTGGAGCAGTGTCCTGCTGCAACGTTGCGCATCGTCACCTGGCTGGTATGGCAGTGAAGCAGCAAGTCATTCGGCAAAGGCACAAGAACAGCCCATGCGGTCACGCAACTACACTCCATCCGTGACCATGGCGCCTTATATCGCGAGGCACTACATCTTTTCGGTCGATGCTCCCGATAGCTTTGAGTTGACCGAGCACTTGCTGTCTGAAACCGCCTTCATCCGTGTGCTGCTGCTCGGCGACTGGGCGGCAGAGCTTGTACCAGGCGAATGGTCAGTTGCGGGTCCGATGGTGTTCTTCGGGCCGAACAGCCGGCCGCTGCGGGTGCGGGTGCGGGGTGGCTTTCGCGTCGTCGGGATCGCGATCTGCCCCGCCGCTTGGAGCGCCTTCTTTGATGACCCGGCGGATCTCTATGCAGACCGGATGCTGCCGTTGGGCGAGTTATGGGGCGAACGCTCAGACGCCCTGTATCGCGCTATCGCTGCGGTTGAGCGTGACGATGCCGAGGGTGACGCCGCGATCGTCGCTGCGATCGAGGCGCATGTCTCGGCACTGATCGCGGCGCGAGGAAACATTGCCGCGAAGGTCCCGATGCAGCACTTTGAACTGATCGCGCGCAACGACAGCACCGCATTGATCCGCGACGTGGCCGATCGGCTCGGCATGACGGAGCGGCAACTGGAGCGCAATTGCCGCGCTTGCTTCGGTATGAGCCCCAAGGCCCTGCTACGGCGCAGCCGCTTCCTCGACATGGCCACAGCGCTGCGCGGCATTTCGCACCCTGATGAGCAGGAACTGGCGGCGCTGCGCTATTACGACCAGTCGCATCTCATCCGCGAGTTTCGGCATTTCATCACCATGACGCCGGGCCAGTTCGTCCAGACGGCAACCCCGCTGCTGACTGCCGGGTTAGAGCTGCGCAATTTGCGCAAGGCGGAGAATGCTGAACGACAGACCAAAGCGCGCCAATAGGCCAAGAGGAGCAAGCATGGCGATTACCGAAGCGCAGGATTTCCTTAATGAAACGCGCAGCTTGCACGGGCTGATCGCGGGGTTGGATGGCGCGGATTTGCTCCGTCCGACCCAGTTCAAGCAATGGCCGATCGAACGGATCATCGCTCACCTCCATTTCTGGAACCGCGCCGCGCTGCTTTCGGTCAATGACGAGGCCGGGTTTGTGACCTTCATGCACGATGTAAGGAGCCGGATCGCGGCGGGCGGTATGGCCACAATTGAGGCGGAAGGACCTGGCGGACAGCAGCTGGTCTCAGCCTGGCTGGAGTTTGCCGAAGAACTGGCCGTCGCCGTGGCCCCGCGCGAGGCATCGGACCGGGTCAAATGGGTTGGCCCGGACATGAGCATCCGCTCGTCAATCACCGCGCGGCTGATGGAAACCTGGGCGCATGGTCAGGCGGCGTTCGATGCGCTGGGAGAAAAGCGGGTTAACCGCGACAGCATCCGCGGGATCGCGGTGCTGGGGGTCAACACCTATGGCTGGACCTACGCGGTGCGGGGGATGCCCGCGCCCGATCCAAAGCCGTTTATCGAACTCACCGCGCCGTCCGGCGCGATCTGGCAGTTTGGCGAGGATGAGGCAGATGACCGCATCGAAGGTCTGGCCGAGGAGTTCTGCCAGGTGGTCACCCAGGTCCGCAATATCGCCGACACCAACTTGCGCGTAACCGGTGCCCATGCCGCAGACTGGATGGCGCGCGCCCAGTGCTTTGCCGGCCCACCCGAGAAGCCTCCCGCACCGGGTGCACGCTCAATCAAAGGGCGATAAAACAAAAGGCGCCCGCAGCTTGGTCCAAAGCTGCGGGCGCACGGTGCTCATACCCTTAGGGAAGGGGGATGGGCTCAGGGCATCAGCACCGTATCAACAACGTGGATTACGCCATTGGATTGCATGACATTGGCGATAGTCACCATCGAGTGGCCACCCTTGGCATCGGTAAGCATCAGGCGCTTGCCATGCATCGTCGCGGTAAGCCGGTGGCCCTGCACGGTGGTCAGCATGGCTCGGCCCTTGCCGCGGCGGATCGCGGCGACGATATCGCGGCTGGTCATCCGGCCAGCGATGACGTGGTAGGTAAGAATGGTGGTCAGCGTGCCCTTGTTCTCTGGCCTGACCAACGTTTCCACCGTTCCGGCAGGCAACTTGGCGAAGGCAGCATTGGTCGGCGCGAAAACGGTGAACGGACCGGGCGAGGAGAGTGTTTCAACCAGTCCCGCAGCTTTTACGGCAGCAACCAGTGTGGTGTGATCTTTCGAATTGACCGCATTTTCAACGATGTTCTTCTGTGCATACATCGCTGCACCGCCGACCATCGGATTGGCGATTGCCGAAGTGGTAAGCGGGATGAGTGCCAGGGCGGTAATGGCGGCAAGGGGGAACATGCGACGCATTGGGGAATCTCCGTGATTAATCTGCAAGTCCGGCTGTTCCAGGCTTGCGGCGGAGATACGCAGCCTGCGCGGCTGCGGATGCATCAGGTCGCGATTATTTTTCCGCTGGCAATAATCGGCCCGGTCGCCTGACCGGTGGGCGAACCGCCGCGTGGCTCGCGGGTGATCGCAAAGCTGGTGCCCGGAGCGATCAGGCTGCGATGCGCCGGTGCCACATTGTGGGTTGCCGGCGTGTGGGTATCGATCACGCCGAGCGAGCTTGCGGTGCCATCGGCTGAGATAATCCATAGCTCTGCATCGCCCGAGCCAACCTCGAGTGCCGCCGGGGCGACTGCCAAAGTTCCCTGCGCTGGATCAAACGCAATTGTCGCGCTGAGTTCTCGTTCGCCGACCAGCGAAGCCAGCAGGACATGCGCGCTTTGCGGGGCGGGGGCCGGAGCCGGGCGAAGCACGATGAAACTGATCAAGCCCACCGTTAGTACCATCATCGCCATGGCTGTCGCCCGCCACCGCTCGATCAGCCTGGCGCTGTTGTCATTGATCGGAAGCATCGCGGAAATCCGCGCCCACACGGCCTCGCGCGGGACGATCTTGCCTTCACCGGCCAGCTGTCCGCGCCACCATTCGGCGCGCGCCTGCAGCGCTGGATCGGCGGCAATTCGCGCCGCTGCCGCATCGGCCTCGGCTCCATCGAGCAGCCCGAGCGCCCATTCCGCAGCGATCAGATCGTCGTCTTCGTTCATCCAAGACACTCCCTGAGCTTGAGGAAAGCGCGGCGGATCCGGCTTTTGATGGTGCCCAGCGGCTGGCGCGAACGCTCTGCCAGCTCTCCATAAGTGGCACCCTCGTAAAAGGCGGTGCGGATCAGCGTGGCGTCGCCAGTGGGCAGTGTGCCCAGGCAGTATTCGATCCGGTGCTCGCCCTCGGCCTCGATCAAGCAATCGAGCGCGCTGGCGCTATCGTCAGCGGGTTCATCAATCGCGTCGATCGGCGTGGTGATCCGTTTGCCGCGCGCCCGCAATCGATCGATCGCACGGTTGCGTGCGATCGTCACCAACCAGGTGATCGGGCTAGCGCGGGCCGGATCGAACTGCCCAGCCTTGTGCCACACACTGACGTAAACCTCCTGCAACACATCTTCGGCCTCTTCGCGTTCGGCAAAGATACGCAGGCAAACCCCAAAGAGTTTCGCCGAGGTGCGCCGATAGACTTCGTGAAAGGCTTTGCGATCACCATTGGCGACGCGCTGCAACGCTGCGGCAAGGCGGGATCGTTCGTCATCGGGGGGCGAAATGGCCATCTGGCGGCTAGGTATCACTGCCGCCGGGAATGCGAAAGCGGCAACTGCCCCGTTCAAGGCACTTGCGCCAGCATAGCAGACGCGCAAAACCCTGCGCCATGAGCACCGCCGAAACCTTCACCCCCGCGCAGCGCGATGCGCTGATCCAGCGTCTGCCCAAGGCGGAGCTGCATCTCCATATCGAAGGCTCGCTGGAGCCGGAGCTGTTGTTCGCCCTGGCCGCGCGCAACGGCCTGGTGATCCCGTTCAGTTCGGTGGAGGAAGTCCGCGCGGCCTATGATTTCGCCAATCTCCAGGATTTTCTCGATATTTATTATCAGGGTATGGCGGTGCTGCAGACCGAGCAGGACTTTTATGATCTGACTCTGGCTTATCTGACCCGTGCGGCAGCGGATAACGTCCGCCATGTCGAAATTTTCTTCGATCCGCAGGGGCATACCCACCGCGGGATCAGCTTTGAAACGATGATTACCGGGATCACCTGCGCGTTGGCCGCGGGCGAGGTGCGTTTTGGCATCAGCCACCGACTGATCATGTGCTTCCTGCGCCATCTGGATGAAGCTGACGCGCAGCATACGCTGGATGCGGCGCTGCCGTTTCTGGATATGATCGCAGGCGTCGGCCTCGATTCAAGCGAGGTCGGCCATCCGCCTGGCAAGTTTGCGCGGGTCTTTGCCCGGGCGCGCGGACTGGGGCTGAAACTGGTTGCCCATGCCGGGGAAGAAGGCCCGCCCGAATATGTCTATGAGGCGCTTGATGTGCTGAAAGTCGACCGGATTGACCACGGCAATCGCGCGCTGGAGGATCCGGCGCTGGTCCGCCGGATCGTGGACGCGGGCCTGACGCTGACGGTCTGCCCGCTGTCCAATCTGAGGCTCTGCGTGATCAGCCGCATCGAGGACAGCCCGATTGCCCGGATGCTCGATCTTGGCCTGCGGGCCACGATCAATTCGGACGATCCGGCCTATTTCGGCGGCTATGTGAATGACAATTACCGCGCCGTTGCTGCCGCGCTGGATCTGTCGCGCGCGCAGCTGATCCGGCTGGCCGAAAACAGCTTCACCGGATCGTTCCTGCCACCCGCCGACCAGGCCAGCCACCTGGCAGAGATTCGCAGCCTTGCAGGGGATGGCTGAAATGGCAGTTGAAAAGCGCTACCTGACCGCCAATGATCTGCTTCAGGACAGCTACCGGCTGGCCAATCAGATCATCGCTTCCCCATTCCGCCCAACCCATATTGTGGGCATCTGGCGCGGCGGCGCGCCGGTGGGCATCGCGGTGCAGGAATTGCTGGAATACCACGGCATAACCAGCGATCACATCGCGATCCGCACCTCAAGCTACAGCGGCATCGACCGGCAGGAGAAAATCGTTCGGGTGTTCGCGCTCGGATATCTGGTCGATACGCTGAACCCCGAAGACCGGCTGCTGGTGATCGATGATGTGTTCGACAGCGGCTGCTCGATCGAGGCGTTCCTGCGCGAGCTCAAGGAACGCTGCCGCCACAACATGCCGCGCGAGGTGAAGATCGCCACGGTGTACTACAAGCCAAGCCGCAACCAGACGCAGCTGGTGCCCGATTTTTACGTTCATGAAACCGATGAATGGCTGGTGTTTCCCCACGAGATCAACGGGCTGAGCGAGGCGGAGATCAGGGCGCACAAGCCGGGGGCAGGGTTGATCTTGCGGGATGGGTAGGTGGTGGAGGTGGCACCAACGCACTTTACCCCGCCCGACACCTTATTTTAGTTCCAGCACTTGCCATCACGACCGACCTATAATATTTATAGGTCATGGTCGAGTCAGTTCCGATGCGGATGAATGATGCGACGGCGCTCAAGCTTCTGCGAGAGATCGCTCAGGATAGTTCCAACGTGATCTTGACGGCCCATGCCCGGCTGCGAATGCGTCAACGCAAGGTAACGCCGGTTCAAATTATCACCTGCCTTCAGCGGGGGATTGTAAGCGAGCCGGTAGTGCTGGACATGCATGGGAACTGGAAGCTGACCGTCATGCATCGTGTGGCGGGCAAGGATTTGAATGTGGCGGTTGCAATTGACGTTCCCAGCCGAGCAATCGTCATCACAGTGTTTTAGGAGGCGAGCATGTATCATTATCGGGAGTGCGGTCTTCGCAACGTGTGGCTAGCGAATGGCTTTGATGAACACGACACACCCTACGGTTCTGGCATTTCGATCCATGATGCCGAAGGCCTGCACCTGACTATTGCGCACGGACTTGTCAACAAGGGCGGCAAGTTGACGGGTTCGGAACTTCGCTTCCTGCGTCAGGAAATGGAACTCAGCCAGGCCAAGCTGGCTACTATGCTCGGCAATGAGGCTCAGACGGTTGCCCTATGGGAAAAGCGCGGCGGCCAGCCGAAGATTGCCGATCGGTTTATTCGTGCGATCTACCGGGAAATGAATGAGGGCAATGCTCATATCCGTGAGATGATTGAGAGGCTGGTTGATTCCGATTTTGAAGAAAGTGACGCTCGGATTACCCTTGAGCAGGAAAACGGCGGCTGGAAGGTGGCGGCGTAAGCCTGCGAACATAAGGCGAAGGTCAAATGAACACTTTAGAAATATCACTGAGCGTAGCCCTCGCCCTCGTTACTTGGCTATTGATCCGCATGTATCGGAAGCAGTTAATCATTCGCCATCTATTCATCCACTCGTCTGACTGGTGCGCGTCGAATGACTCCCCTCCTCTGAAGGGGAGGATTCTCGCTTCACACTTGCGAAATCGCGCCAGTCGCGCGAAGGCGTCGCAGTATGACCGATACCGATTATCAGACCGCCGCCCAGACATCCAAGGCCTGGCCGTTCGAGGAAGCCCGCAAGTTGCTCCGGCGCTATCCGGGCGGCAAACCCTCGGGCGCACCGATGCTGTTCGAGACCGGCTATGGCCCATCCGGCCTGCCGCATATCGGGACCTTTCAGGAAGTTCTGCGGACAACCTTTATCCGCCGGGCTTATGAGACTTTGACCGGTGGCGCGCCCACCCGTCTGGTGGCGTTTTCGGATGATATGGATGGTCTGCGCAAGGTGCCGGACAATGTCCCGAACGCCGAACTGCTTCACGCCAATCTCGGCAAGCCGCTGAGCCGGATACCCGATCCGTTCGGCAAGTTTGAGAGTTTTGCTGCGCATAACAATGCGATGCTGCGGGTGTTCCTCGATCGGTTCGGGTTCGATTATGAATTTGTCTCGTCGAGCGAGGTCTATAATTCGGGCGGGTTTGACGACGCGCTGAAGAATGTCCTCACGCATTTCGATGCCATCATGGGGGTCATGCTGCCCACGCTCCGCGCCGAACGTGCGGCGACCTATTCGCCGGTGCTGCCGATCTCACCCACCAGCGGCGCGGTGTTGCAAGTGCCGGTTACGGTGGTTGATGCTGAAGCCGGGCTGATCCGATTTGAGGATGAGGGGCAAGTCATCGAGCAATCGATCCTTGGCGGTCAGGCCAAGCTGCAGTGGAAGGTCGATTGGGCGATGCGCTGGGTTGCGCTCGGGGTCGATTACGAGATGTATGGCAAGGATCTGACCGACAGCGGCGTCCAATCGGGCAAGATCGCGCAGATCCTCGGCGGGCGCAAGCCCGAGGGGCTGATCTACGAGTTGTTCCTCGATGAAAAGGGCGAGAAGATCTCCAAGTCCAAGGGCAACGGGCTGACCATCGACCAGTGGCTGGAATATGGCAGCGACGACAGTCTGGGCTTCTATATCTTTCGCGAGCCGAAAAGCGCCAAATCGCTCCACACCGGGATCATCCCGCGGGCAGTGGATGAATATTGGCAGTTCCGCGAAAAGCTGGCCGAACAGCCGGTCGAACAGCAGCTCGGCAATCCGGTGTGGCATTTGCTGCGCACCAATGGCTATCTCGGCGGCGCGGGTGAGAGCCTGCCGGTGACTTACGGGCTGTTGCTCAATCTGGTCGGCGTGCTGGGCGCGGGGGCGACCCGCGATCAGGTCTGGTCATACCTTGGCAATTATGTTGCCGATGCCGATCCGGCGAAGCATCCCGCGCTTGACGCGCTGGTCGGCAAGGCGCTGGCCTATAACCGTGATCTGGTCGCGCCCACCTTGCACCGCCGCAAGCCCGAAGCGGGCGAGGCCGCCGCGCTGGCCGCGCTCGACGAGGAACTGGCCGCCACTTCCGATGACGCCACGGCCGAGGAAATCCAGAACATCGTCTATGCGATCGGCAAGGATCCGCATTACGGTTTCGAGGGCCTGCGCGACTGGTTCAAGGCGCTTTACGAAACGCTGCTTGGATCATCCCAAGGTCCCCGGATGGGCAGCTTCATCGTGCTGTACGGGATCGCCAATACAAGGGCGCTGATCGCCGAGGCCTTAGCGGACTGAGGCGGCAATCCAGCGGTCAATCTTTGCTTCCAGGATTGGCAGGGGCAGAGCACCGCTGCCCAGCACCTGTTCGTGGAAGGCGCGGATATCGAACTTCGCGCCGAGCGCAGCTTCGGCCTTGGCCCGCAATCGCTGGATGGTCAGCGCGCCGATCTTGTAGCTGAGTGCTTGCCCCGGAATCGCGATGTAGCGCTCGACCTCGGCGGTGGCGTCACTGCGGCCCATGCCCGAATTGGCGAGCATGTAATCGATCGCCTGATCGCGGCTCCAGCCCTTGGTGTGCAAGCCGGTATCGACAACGAGGCGCATGGCGCGCAGCATTTCGTCATCCAGCGTGCCCCAATGCTGCATCGGATTCTTGTATAAGCCCATCGGAAAACCCAGCGTTTCGGCATAAAGCGCCCAGCCTTCGACATAGGCATTGTTGCCGCCAAAGCGCTGGAAATCGGGCAGCGAGGTGTCTTCCTGCGCCAGGCTGATCTGGAAGTGATGACCCGGCGCGCCCTCGTGAAGATAGAGCGTGGTTATCCCGGTCAGAAAACGGCTCGGCAGATCATAGGTGTTGTAGTAGAATATCCCTGGCCGCGAGCCATCAGGTGCGCCCTGGTTATAGCTGCCGCCCGCCTCAAATTTTTCGCGATAAGCGGGATAGGGCTGGATCAACAGCTTGGTTCTGGGAGTGCGCGCGAAGTATTTCGGCACCTGCGCATCAACCGCGCGGCCGACAGCGGCAAAGCCGTCGGCCAGCTCTTCGCGGGCCTTGGGATGGAACCGGGGACTTGTGCGGATGTAGTCGAAAAACGCTTGCAGAGTGCCGGCAAAGCCTAACTCCTGGCGCACTCCATCCATCTCGCGCTGGATCCGGGCCACTTCGGACAGACCGAGCTGGTGCACTTCCGCCGGATCGAGCGGCAGGGTCGTCTGGCGCTCGACCAGCATGCGATAAAGTCCAGAGCCACCCTTCATCGCCGATAGTCCGACCGTATCGCGGGCAACGGGAAGGTATTCGTCGTGGAGGAAATTGCGCAGCCGCCGGTATGCCGGGTAAAGTTCCTGGCTGATCGCAGACGAATAAGCCGCCCGGAGCGGCTCTTGCGCGGCTACCGGGATCGAGGTGGGAAAGCCGACAACAGGCGAGTAAAACGGCGAATCCTCGGTCTTCTGGGCCAGCAACGCATCGATCTGGGCGACCATGTTGGTGGTAGTCAACTTGGTATCGACCACGCCGCTCATCATGCCTAGACGGAAGCGGGCGATCGCGTTGTCGATCACTTGAGGAAAGGCCTGATCAAGCGCCAGATTGCGGCGATAATCAGCCTCATCATCGTATTGGGCGGCACCGTCTTTGGCCATTAGCGAGGGGAATTCGATATGCAGGCCACCAAAATGGTTAAGTGGCCTTACGGCTGTGAGAGCCAAGATTTCCGGCTGGAGCCATTTCGCCTCCTCACGCTTGTCGCGAGCGAAAATATCGTAGGAGATTTGCCGTTCCGCGCTTAGTTTCCTGCGCTCGATCTTTTTCAAAGCTGAGAGGCTTTGGCGCACAGAAGCTAGCGATGCGCGGGTCTGGCTATCGGTATAATAGCGCGACAGTGAGGCCGCATCAATCTCGCCCCCGCGGTATAGCAGGCTGAGTGGATCCAGCGCATCGCTGCGCCGTGCATCATCGCGAAACAGCGCCATCAGCCGGGCGTCGTCGGCCTTGGTCGGGGCTGATGTTGCAACGGCGGGGCGCGCGGAGCCGGGCGAACCGGAGATTTCGGTACAGCCAGCGCTGGCCACTGCGATCAGCAGCAGCGGCACATTACCCCAAGTCTTCATTCCTAACCCCATTTGCGCGTGCGATACCATTTGGTGATGACATATTTGACCCCGCGCACCACCGGCATACCGCAATGCACCGTGTCATCGTTAAGCGTGCCGTCGGGCCGGGCGTTGTTCCAGATGATCATCGCCCCCTGCTGAGGCGGGATCGAAACGCCGATCCGGGTGAAGTCGGTAGTCCCGCCTTCTTCTACTTCGTTGAGATAGACCATCGCCGTGAAACTGCGCTGTCCGCCGCGCCGGGTTTCCTCTTTCCAATAGGGTGCCTTGGTGAAAAACCAGTCGAAATGGGGTTTGAACTCTTGTCCGGGCAGATAGCGCTGGCCCTGGATCGTCTCGCCATTCTCGTGCGGCATGCCGAGCAAATCGTCGATCCGCCGTTCAATCATCCGCACGAACGGATCACTACGGATCACATCGCCCGAATAGCTGGTCCGAAAATTGGCACTATAGCCGTGATCGAACAAGCGCGACGGCTTGGCCACTCCATCGACCATCACGATTAACGTCTCGCATTCGGCCGGGCTGAGGAATTGGGATACAGCGAAAATCTCGGCCTGATTGACCGAAACCTGCTGTACGGAAGGATCAGCGTTGAGCCGCTTGCGCACAAACGAGCCAGCGCGGGTCAGCGCCGCTTTGTCCGGATTGGGATAGGGTGCGGCGGTGGACATTCCAAGGCTTGGTAAAGAGTTGGCGATGCATAACTGCCTATCGGGATTGCAGCACAGGGCAAGCACAAAGCATCTTGCCTGCCCGGCTGAATTGCCCCAGTTTCAAACCCATGAACACTATCACCCCTGCGGCCAGCCGCTATTCGCGTGGCGCCATGGCCTTTCACTGGATCATCGCCATCCTGATCGCTTTCAACTTCGTCGCGGCTTTTATAGCCGATAGTCTGCCCAAGGCTGAAGCAATACAGATTATGGGCAATCACAAGGCGATTGGGATCACAGTGCTGATCCTTTCGATCGGACGGTTGCTTTGGCGCTTTGCCAATCCAGTTCCGGCACTTGCTGCGGGGCTAAAGGTTTGGGAAGTGGCGCTGGCCAAGGTTACGCATGCATTGTTCTATGTCTTGATTATCGCCATTCCGGCGAGTGGCTGGATCATGCATTCAGCCTTCTCCGCCGGAAAGCCGATCAGCTTCTTCGGCCTGTTTGCCTATCCGGGGTTACCGCTGGGGCAAGACAAGCCGACCGGCGAATTGTTCAAAGAGTTTCACGAGGTTATGGCGTTTGCCATGCTGGCGCTGCTTGCCCTGCATATCATCGGTGCGCTGAAACATAAGTTTGTGGATCGCGGGGGCTCGATTTGGCGGATGTTGCCTGGACGCGGTTGAGTCGGGGAAGAAAAAGCCCCCGCATTGCTGCGGGGGCTCCATCGGCCGGTCCACTCACCAGCAGATCATATAACTTACCAGAAAAAATTGTTAATCACGTCAACCACTTCGCCACTGTAGATATCCACCAGTAGCGCATCGTCGTAATAGCGAACCCAGCGATAGGGACCATAAGCATCGGGCAGGCGATACTGCCACGGATCGTTGATCCAATAGCGATTGCTATAGAACAGCGAATCCAGGAAGAAGCCAATGTTCAGGCTCCGATAGCTGTAGTTCCGATAGGGCGAATAATAGCTACCCCAGCGGAATACATCGCGGTTTTGGTTGCGATAGTTGTACCAGTTATAGCGGTTGTTTTGGCGCCAGTCGTGGTCCCAGCTACGATGATTGTCGCGGTATCCGGAATGGTCGCGATCATGATTGCGGTCACCGCGCCAATCGTGGTTGTTGCGATTATCCCGGTACGAGGTGCTGCCGCTATCATGGCTGCGCCAGCTGTCGGTGGGGCGATCGCCATGATGTCCGCCCCGATTTGCGTCATCGCGGTTCCGCTTATCGTCCGCTCCGCGCACTGGCCCACGCCATCCCGCCGCTGGGGTTGCACCTTCGTTCGAGCTGCCGCCAGACCAGCGTCCGTTTCCACCATCACGGTCTCCGCGCGGGCGTCCTCGATTGTCATCCGAGCTGCGGTTGGCCCAGCCGGTGTTGAAGCGCGCATTTGGCGCAGCAGCGTCCTGGGCTGCCGGTGCAGCAGGTGGGGAGCCACTGGTGTCAGGTCCGCGCCAGCTGCGCTGGGCAGGTTCGGGCCGTGCGGGCTGCTCTTGCTGAGTAGCCTGCTGTCTGTTCTGATTCCAGTTGCCTCTGGCGGAATCATCGCGCCGAACTTCACCGCCGCCGTGGCGCCGTTCGCCGTTATCACCACTGTCGTCTGGAGCAGCAAATGCCGCACCGGGCAAAGTCAGTACTGCAAGTGTGGCAAAAAGTGCTGCACGGCGGCCCGTATGCTTGAAAGACCTGGCGACCATAGCCGTTCTCCATTTCCTCGCGCCACACAATCGGCGGCGACCATGGAAACAGGGCTATACGATTCGCGCTGTCAGTAAGGTGAACCGGATAGTAAGCCTGTTGTTAAGCTTCACCGCGTCAATTTCTTATACGCCAGCCTGGTCGGCCGATCTGCGGCATCGCCCAGCCTCCTGCGCTTGTCTTCCTCGTAAGCCTCAAAGTTACCCTCGAACCACTCGACATGGCTATCACCTTCAAACGCGAGAATATGCGTCGCCAGCCGATCCAGAAAGAATCGGTCATGGCTGATGACCACCGCGCAGCCCGCAAAATTCTCGATCGCATCTTCCAACGCGCGGAGTGTTTCGACGTCGAGATCGTTGGTCGGCTCATCCAGCAGCAGCACATTGCCGCCGGCTTTCAGCATCTTGGCGATGTGGACCCGGTTGCGTTCACCGCCGGATAGCTGACCAACTTTCTTCTGTTGGTCGGTACCCTTGAAGTTGAACGCGCCGACATAGGCCCGGGTCGACATATCCTGCTTGTTGACCTTCATGAAGTCAGCCCCGCCGGACACTTCTTCCCAGACGTTCTTGTTCGGATCGAGATGGTCGCGACTCTGGTCAACAAAGCCGAGGCGGACCGTCTCGCCGATGCTGATCGAGCCTTCATCGGGCTGTTCCTGCCCGGTGATCAGCTTGAACAGCGTTGATTTGCCCGCGCCGTTCGGCCCGATCACGCCGACGATCCCGCCCGGTGGCAGCAGGAACGAGAGGTTTTCAAACAGCAGCTTGTCGCCGTAAGCCTTGGAGAGATTGGTGGCCTCGATCACCTTGCCGCCCAGCCGTTCGGGCACCTGAATAACGATCTGGGCCTTGTTGATGACCCGGCTTTCGCTCGATTCGACCAGCTGATCGAACGCCTTGATCCGGGCCTTGCTCTTGGTCTGGCGGCCTTTGGGGCCTTGCCTGATCCATTCCAGCTCGTCCTTGATCGCCTTCTGGCGGCCTTCGTCCTCGCGGCCTTCCTGTTCCAGCCGCTTGGCCTTCTTCTCAAGATAAGTTGAGTAATTGCCCTCGTAAGGGAAGTATTTTCCGCGATCGAGTTCGAGGATCCACTCGACCACATTATCGAGGAAATAGCGGTCATGGGTGATCATCAGCACCGCGCCGGCATATTCCTTGAGGTGGTTTTCCAGCCAGTTAACGCTTTCGGCATCGAGGTGGTTGGTCGGCTCATCGAGCAGCAGGATGCCGGGCTTCTGGATCAGCAGCCGGGTCAGCGCGATCCGGCGCTTTTCGCCGCCCGAGAGATTGTTCACTGGCCAGTCGCCCGGCGGGCAGCGTAATGCTTCCATCGCAATCTCGAGCTGATTGTCGAGCGTCCAGCCGTCCACCGCATCGATCTGTTCCTGCAAAGTGCCCATTTCTTCCATCAAGGCGTCGAAATCGGCGTCTTCGGGCGGATCGGCCATCAGATTGGAAATTTCATTGAACCGGTCGACCAGATCAGCGGTTTCACGCGCACCATCCTTAACGTTTTCCAGCACCGTCTTGGTTTCATCCAGCTGCGGTTCCTGCGGCAGATAGCCGACCGTGATATACTCACCCGGCCAGGCTTCGCCGGTATATTCGGTATCGATCCCGCCCATGATCTTCATCAGCGTCGATTTGCCCGCACCGTTCGGGCCAACGATGCCTATCTTGGCGCCTTGATAGAATTGCAGGCTGATATCGTTCAGCACCGGCTTTGCAGCACCGGGGAAGGTCTTCGTCATGTTCTTCATGACGTAGGCGTATTGGGCGGCCATCGGGATCCTTACGGGAACTTTGAGTAGCGGAAATTTGCGCCGCCTCTACCCGGTGGGGGGATTGGCCGCAAGCGCAGCGCATAACGCTGCCAAGCCGGGTGACAAAGGTGACACGGTGCAACCTTTGTGTCCGACAGGATTATATCGTATAAACATACGATTAGATACATAGGGTGACAGATTCTGGATATGTGAAGGATTTCATCCACGCTGACTGATAATCATAGCGGAGCATGACTTATCGAACCAGCCAGGAAAGCCGCCGGTTAGCGCTGGGCGGGCAGCCATGAACCTCGCTGCTTGGCAATCGCAATCACGCCGCCTAAGCCTCTCCCGATGAACCATCCATCCACTGCGCTTGCACTTTCACTCCTGGCCATTGCCGCTGTTCCAGTCAGCGCCGCTTCGCCGCAAGGATCGGGCACCGCGTGGGAGATTGTCGCCGGACAGAGTTCGGTGACAGACAGAGTTCGGTGACAACAGAGTTCGGTGACAGGTGCAATAGCCCCTTTAATTATTTCACAAGCGACGATATTAAGATTGCTTTACAGACTCGGAGGGGTG
Organism: Novosphingobium sp.; assembly: GCA_031372185.1. Classification (GTDB taxonomy): domain Bacteria; phylum Pseudomonadota; class Alphaproteobacteria; order Sphingomonadales; family Sphingomonadaceae; genus Novosphingobium. Next base: position 48,731 of record JANMKT010000013.1, on the reverse strand, counting down.
TGATGAGTTTGGGGGTTATTGCACCTGTCACCGTAACACCCGTAACACGGTTGGTGCGCGGTATCAGGGTTTTGTCGATGACGCTTATATCGCGGGCCAACGCCTGGAATCCCAAGGACTGCTGCGAGGACATCCCGACTTCCGCTTGGGCAACTATGTTGATCGTATCAGCCAACGCGATCTAAGTGCTTATCTGAGATCGGAAGGTATCTCTGAAGGTCCGGGCAGCCTGATTCAGCTCAATCGCTTTCTGCGTGACCCGGCAGGGTCGGGTCTCTATGTTCGTCCCGATGTTCGCATTCCGGCTGCTGATCGTATTTTCGATGCAACGGTTGGCTTCAAGGCACCTGGTAGCACCCAGCTTACTGGCTTCAGCCAATACTCGGGCGGCAACTACATAACCGTAACGCGCCCCGGCCCCGTCGGCGGCAGTTATTCCATTGTTCCTTGAGGTGATGCCATGTTTGTGATGGAAAGCGTTGACGATCTTTGGAACCACATCGCCTACGTGATGGCCTATGCGCCCGATCAGTTTCCTTATCGCGACTTCTTGGCCGACGATCAGCAGATGAACCTTGAACGGGCGTTTGAGCAGCTACGACAGGGGGTGGAGATCGCCTATCCCGAAGCCGAGTTTGCGGAGAAGCGGGCGCTGCTCCACGGCATTTTAGACAGGTGCTACGCGCAGTATCAGGCGGGCGAAAATATCAAGGCGGGCCACCTGCTCAACGAGTTCCAAGACAACATCTTCAGGTTACGGTGACAAGGTTACGGTGACAGGTGCAATAACCCCTAAACTCATCACACCCCTCCGAGCTGTCAAATAATCACAATATCGTCGCTTGTGAAATAGTAAAAGGGTTATTGCACCTGACACCGCCAATCTGACACCGCCATCCCTGACACCGTAATCCTGTTAGCAAGCTGGTGGTGCCTTTGTGCGTCCGGGCGATCGGCTGCGCGTGAGGCGCGATGGACCCTGAACCGCGTTCAGGATAACGATGGAATAGGTTTGTGTGGCCTCCCGCGCTGGCACTTGGGAATTTTGCCGGCGACCATTCCCCGGACGTTTTCTCTATTGCAAAATTTGGTCGGGGAAAGAGGATTCGAACCTCCGGCCCCTGCCTCCCGAAGACAGTGCTCTACCAGGCTGAGCTATTCCCCGACCGATCGTTCACCCCCCTAAAGGGGCGAGGCAGGAGCGGGCCTATAGTCAGCGACGTGCGGGGTGGCAAGCGGGCATTCGCATGTTTAGGGTGTGCGCATGGCTACCATTCCTCTCCGCGCTGATTCTCCGAATGATCGTCCCAACGGCCAGCATTGGGAGTGGCAATACCTTGATTTGATGCGCCGGATCTGGGAGCAGGGGGACGAGCGGTTGGACCGCACCGGGATTGGCACGCGGTCGCTGTTCGGCGCAGAAATGCGGTTTGATCTGTCGGACGGCAAGATGCCGCTGCTTTCGACCAAGCGGGTCTTCTGGAAAACCGCGACCCGCGAGATGCTGTGGTTCCTGACCGGCGACACCAATATTCGCGAGCTGTGCGCGCAAGGCGTGCAAATCTGGACCGACTGGCCGCTTGATCGCTACGTCCGCGAAACCGGCGAGGCGATCACCCGCGCCGATTTTTCCGCCCGGATCGTCGCGGATCAGGCTTTTGCCCGGCAATGGGGCGATCTGGGCCCAGTCTATGGCAAGCAATGGACCGACTGGCCGATTTACGAGCCTGCCAAAGGGCCAGGACTCGACGGGCTCTTCCGCCGCCGCGAGCATGGGGTGAATCAGGTCGCCGATGTGGTCCGTAGTCTGCGTGAAAACCCGGGTAGCCGCCGCCATATCATCGAGGGCTGGAACGTCGCCGAGCTGGATGCAATGGCGCTGCCGCCATGCCACAAAACTTACCAGTTCCATGTTAGCGGCCAAGGGGCGGATCGCCGCCTCAATGGCTTGCTCTATCAGCGCAGCTGCGATCTGGGGCTGGGCTTTGCGTTCAACGCGTGGAGCGCTGCGCTGCTGATCCGCATGCTCGCGCAGCAGAGCGGGCTGGAGCCGGGCGATCTGGTGTGGATGGGGGGCGATGTGCATCTTTATCTCAATCATGCGGCCCTGGTGGAGGAGCAGCTCAGCCGGACGCCCTCTGGCCAGGCCCGAATGGCAATCGTCCGCCAGCCGACCAGTATTTTCGACTACCGGATCGAGGATTTCAAGGTGAGCGATTATGCCCCCCAGGCGCATATCGCGGCGCCGGTTGCGGTGTGAGAAATCCTCTCCGATCCGGGGAGGGGGACCACGAAGTGGTGGAGGGGACGCGCGGTGGTCGGATCTTCGAGAGGTCGCGACCACTGCGCGTGCCCCTCCACCCCCGCCTTCGGCGGCGGTCCCCCTCCCCCAAGGGGAGGATAGTTGACGGAGTAACGACTTTGAAATAATATAACGCGCACGTATAACATTGCTTCTCTGCGAGTCACCAGGCAGCGGAAGCGGGAGAGCGCAGCATGGCCGATCGGCCTGACCCAACCCAGCCAATTCGCGGCAATCTGCCGCCGTTGTCGCTGCACGTGCCTGAACCGAAGTTTCGTCCCGGCGATGTAGTCGATTATTCGCATCTGCAAATCCCGCCCGCAGGCGCGCAATTCCGTCCGGACGAGGCCTGCGCTGCGGCTGACACCAACCCGCTGTGCACCGATCTGATCCGGGTTCTGGATGACGATCACTGCGCGGTCGGCCCATGGGATCCGCGGCTCGATCCCGATACGCTGCGGCGGATGCTCCGCACCATGGCGCTGACCCGCGCGTTCGATGACCGGATGTATCGCGGCCAGCGGCAGGGCAAGACCAGCTTCTACATGAAGTGCACCGGCGAAGAGGCCACCTCGGTCGCCTCGGCCTATGCTCTGGCAAGCGATGACATGGTGTTTCCCAGCTATCGCCAGCAGGGCATCCTGATTGCGCGGGGCTATCCGCTGGTCGAGATGGTCAATCAGATTTACTCGAACCGGGCGGACAAGCTCAAGGGCCGCCAGCTGCCGATCATGTATTCCAGCCGCGAGCACAACTTCTTCACCATCAGCGGCAATCTGGCCACCCAGTTGCCACAGGCGGTGGGCTGGGCGATGGCCTCTGCCTCCAAGGGCGACACCAGGATCGCGACCGCCTGGGTGGGCGAGGGCTCATCCGCCGAGGGCGATTTTCACGCCGCGATGATGTTCGCCACGGTCTATAACGCCCCGGTGATCGTCAATCTGGTCAACAACCAATGGGCGATCTCAAGCTTTTCGGGCTTTGCCGGGGCCGAGCGCACGACCTTTGCGGCGCGCGCGATCGGTTATGGCATGGCGGGCCTCAGAGTGGACGGCAATGATGCGCTGGCGGTTTATGCTGCGGCGCGCTGGGCCGCGAACCGTGCGCGGGCCAACATGGGGCCAACCCTGATCGAGCATTTCACCTATCGTGCCGAAGGGCATTCCACCTCGGATGATCCGACCCAGTACCGCTCGGCACAGGAGCGGGAGGAATGGCCGCTCGGCGATCCGGTGATGCGGCTCAAACGCCACCTGATTGCGCTAGGCGAATGGTCGCTTGAGCAGCACGCAGCAATGGACCTTGAACTGGTCGAGCAAGTGAAGCTGGCGACCAAGGAGGCCGAACAGAACGGCATCCTCGGCCACGGCCTGCACCATCCGTTCCACACCATGTTCGAGGATGTGTTCGAGGAACTGCCGTGGCATCTTGAGGAACAGGCCGACCAGGCGATCCGCGAGCGGGAAACCAAATGGCCGGGCTGGAAAGAGTCATGAGCGTGGTCACAACTTCCCCCCTCCACTTCAGGGGAGGGGCAGCGAGACTTGGGTCCGCCCTTGGGCGGCCCTTAGTCGCAGCGGGGTGGGGCGGTCCCACTGGGCGTGACGCCCGGCGGATAGCCCCCACCCCAACCCCTCCCCTGAAGAGGAGGGGCTTATGAGCGTGGTGGAAGCCCCGGTTCGCCGCCTCAATATGATCGAGGCGATCAACGATGCGCTCGACATCATGCTGGCCCGCGATCCCGATGTGATCGTGTTTGGCGAAGACGTCGGTTATTTCGGCGGCGTGTTCCGCGCGACTCACGGGCTTCAGAAGAAGCACGGCAAGACCCGTGTGCTCGATACGCCGATCAACGAATGCGGGATCATTGGCGCCGCCGTTGGCATGGGGGCTTACGGCCTGCGTCCGGTGCCGGAAATCCAGTTCGCTGACTACATCTATCCCGGGCTAGATCAGCTGGTCTCCGAAGCAGCGCGGCTGCGTTACCGCTCGGCCGGCGAATTCATCGCGCCGATGACGGTGCGCTCGCCCTTTGGTGGCGGGATCTTTGGCGGACAAACCCACAGCCAGAGCCCGGAGGCGCTGTTCACGCATGTTGCGGGTCTGAAAACGGTAATCCCGGCCACGCCCTATGACGCCAAGGGGCTGCTGATTGCCGCGATCGAAGACAATGATCCAGTGATGTTTTTCGAACCCAAGCGGATCTACAACGGCCCGTTCAACGGCTATTATGACAAGCCGGTTGAGCCTTGGGCCAAGCATCCGGACAGCGAAGTGCCGGAGGGTTACTACAGGATCCCGCTGGGCAAGGCGCGGATCGTGCGCGAGGGTGAGGCGCTGACCGTGCTGGCCTATGGCACGATGATCCATGTGGCAGAGGCAGTGCTGCGCGAAAAGGGTGTGGATGCCGAAATCATCGATCTGCGCACGCTGGTTCCGCTCGATATCAAAACGATAGAAGCCTCTGTGGCCAAGACCGGGAAATGCCTGATTATCCACGAGGCGACACGGACTTCGGGCTTTGGCGCAGAGCTCTCCGCGCTGGTCCAGGAACGCTGCTTCTACCACCTTGAAGCCCCGATCGAGCGCGTAACCGGGTTCGACACTCCCTATCCGCATAGCCTCGAATGGGCATATTTCCCGGGTCCCGTTCGCATCGGCGAGGCGGTGGACCGGCTAATGAGAGTTTAGCGCTATGGCCCGTTACACCTTCAAATTGCCCGATATCGGCGAAGGCATTGCCGAGGCGGAAATCGTCGCCTGGCATGTCAAGATTGGCGACCGGATCGAAGAAGATGATCGCGTCGCCGACATGATGACCGACAAGGCCACGGTCGAGATGGAGAGCCCGGTTTCGGGCACCGTGATCGAAGTGGCGGGCGAGGTTGGCGATGTAATCGCGATCGGCTCGGCCTTGGTGGTGATCGAGACTGAGGGCGAGGGTGAGGGTGAGGGTGGCGCGGGTCCTTCGACAAGCTCAGAAGATAATATTTCCCAAACCCCGTTCGTGTCGAGCCCCTCGGCTCCGCTCGGGATTAACTTCGGCAAAACAGCCGAAGTCGAGACTCCAAGCACGACGTCCGAACCGCAACCAGACCCAGCCCAACCTTTGCCTCAGCGTGTCTCGACTTCGCTCGACACGAACGGAGGTGGAGGGAAGGTTCTAGCTTCTCCAGCAGTCCGCCAGCGCGCTAGCGAACTCGGGATCGATCTCGCGCAGGTCAAACCCGCCGAGGACGGCCGCGTGCGCCATGCCGATCTTGACGCATACTTGGCCTACAACGCTGGCGGCGGCTTCCGCCCGGCAGGCGGCAAACGCCCGGACGAGGCGATCAAAGTCATCGGCCTGCGCCGCCGGATTGCCGAAAACATGGCGGCCGCCAAGCGCAACATCCCGCACTTCACCTATGTCGAGGAATGCGATGTTACCGCGCTGGAAGAAATGCGCGGCCAGCTCAATTCCGCGCGTGGTCAGAACCCCAAGCTGACCATGCTGCCGCTGCTGATTGCGGCCATCTGCAAGGCGCTGCCAGATTTCCCGATGATCAACGCCCGCTATGATCACGAGGCTGGGATCGTCTCCCGCTATGGTGCGGTGCATCTGGGCATGGCGACGCAGACGGATGGCGGCTTGATGGTGCCAGTGATCCGCGATGCGCAGGACCGCAATCTGTGGCAGCTTGCGCGCGAGATCACTCGCCTTGCCGATGCTGCCCGCAATGGCAGCGCCAAGAGCGAGGAACTGTCCGGCTCAACCCTGACGATCACTTCGCTCGGCGCGCTCGGCGGGGTGGCGACCACCCCGGTGATCAACCGGCCCGAAGTGGCGATTATCGGCCCCAACCGGATCGTCGAGCGGCCGATGTTTGTGGCTGACGGCATGGGAGGAGAACGGATCGAAAAGCGCAAGCTGATGAATATCTCGATCAGCTGCGATCACCGGGTGGTTGACGGCTGGGATGCCGCCAGCTTTGTCCAGGCGATCAAGCGGCTGCTCGAAACGCCGGTGTTGCTGCTGGCCGACTGATCACGCACAATCGCGCTGTAAGCGATCCGGCCTGAGCCTTTGGCAGCCGTCATTGGCGCGACCCGCCAGCGGACGTGGGTCACATCCTCGGGCGTTGCCATACGGGTTCCGATCCTGAGCTTGGCGAGCTTGCCCCAACTGCGCCCGCCATCGACCGAGACTTCCTCATCCCCATTGGCACTGCCCTGAAAATAGACCGATTGGGGCAGGGGATTGGTGACGACGAAGCCGCCGCCGCCGCCGCCGCCCGGCCGATACCAGTTGACCACATAGACCACCCGGTCACCCGGGCTGAGCCGCTGCACAGGCTCAAGGCTGCGGGCGCTGTTCGTCGTGGTCCGCTCGACAAACACCGCGCTGTCCAATGCAATCGTCGGAGCAGCGAAGCTGACGCCCGGCGCGACCAGAGCCAGCAAACCGACATAATACGCGCAGTTCCAGCGGATGGTCACTCCATTATGCCCCCATTACGTCCGAGCCCGGACCTTGTGAGGATGCTTTTGCCAGCGAGGTGCAAACGAATGGTTAACCACGACTTGCGGCAATCACGAACGCAGTTGAACCCGGCGGCTGAAACTCGGCATTTCGGCGGCTTACAATGCTATGCCGATTGCCTTGGCTCCGGCTTGGATCGGCGGTTGACAGCCTTGGCCCACTGCCTTAGTGGCGCGGCTCCCCAAGGGGTGCGCGCCCAGGATACGCGGGTGTAGCTCAGTTGGTTAGAGCGTCGGCCTGTCACGCCGAAGGTCGCGGGTTCGAGCCCCGTCACTCGCGCCACTTGGGGGATTTCCCAGACATTTCGAGCCTGAATCGCGCGCCTTAACCGGTGCGTGAGGCTTGCTAGCTAGCCCCTCTTGCCGGTTTCCATCCAGATCAGGAAGCGCTTCAGGGGCAATAGCCAGACGATCCCCAGCACCAGGTATAGCGGCATTTGCAGCAGGGCTGGCCAGCCCGCGATATGCGGCGCAATGAACTGGGCGATTGCCAGGCCATAGGCCAGCAGGGCAATCAACAGCAGCAGGATGCCCAGCGGGATCCGCCAGGTTGGTTCGCGGTGCATCAGGAGTCTTTCTCATAAAGCCGGGTCGGGGTGACGATAACTGCCAAATGGCGATCATGTAGTTCGGTGGGCAGGGCCTCAACCCTCTGGCAATCCCAAGCCAGACCGATTGCCAGCGCGGCAGGGTGGGCCTCTAGCCAGCGATCATAATGCCCGCCGCCCTGTCCCAATCGCTCGCCCCGGACGGTGAAACCGATCAGGGGGACAAATACCGCGTCAGGGATCACTTCTCCCGTATTCGCAACTGGCTGCAAGGCACCGTAGGGATCGGGAACCAGCAAATCGCTGCAGGGATCGGCCCATAGCCTGAACCGCATCGCTGCGCCGCGCCTGGCGAACCAGGGCAGGGCGATGGGATAGCCGCGTTCGTTAAACCATTGCGCATAGGCGGCAGTTGGCGCTTCATGCGGCGTGGCGTGGTAAAGGCCAATGGTCGCGCCTTGGGGAATCATCGCCAGCAGTGGGACAGGGGGGTGACGAAACACCAGCCCGCTGATCGATGTAGGAAGAGCCTCAACCGCAGAGCGCCGCTTCGCCTTCAGCTCTTTGCGTAACACCTGCTTCTCGTCCACGCAAAGAGCCTCGCAGAATTCGGGTGACGGGACCACCATGGGCCGTTGCCGGGAAATCCACTGACGCGCTCACGTCAGGTGGGAACCGTGTGTGCCGGACCAGGGTCCAACCAGGGACAGCCCCCAAGGATTTGCTTATAGCCTCAGGGATTTTCGAAGGCTCGCACCGGGCAGTACCCGTCAGCCCTTATCTAGGCGTTCTCGCCTCAACCCTCAAGGTGCGATGCACAACTTTCGAGCCGGGTGGCGATCGCTTCGAGCCGATCGGCATGATCAGCGCCTGCTGCGGCGGCAGGCGCCGGGGCTGTGCTGGCTGGTTTTCCCTCATGCAGTTCATCGGCCAGCAGCAGCGCGGCGAACAGCAATTGCCGGGTTTCACCTTGCCCGGCCATGTTGCCCATCGCGCTCAACTTGGAATCGATCATTCGGCCCAAGCCGGTCACATGGGCTTCCTCACCTTCGGCGCAAGCGACGGTATAGTCGCGGCCACAGATCGTCAGGGTGACATTGCTCATGCCCAACCTCCACTCATGGCTGCCCTCCGCCGATCAGTGTATCAAGCTGGTGGAGCGATTGGGTAACGGCGGCGCGCAATTGCTCATGCTTTTGGCGCAATTGGACGAGGTCAGCGTCATCGCCAGAAGCCAGCGGACGCTGCGCGCCAAGCGCTTTCTGAGCCAAGCCAGCCTCCATTCGGGCCAGTGCAGCCTCAATCCGTGCCAGCGCCTGTTCGCTACGGTCCCTGTTCATACCCGATGGCTAGCGCAAAAATGCCGTGCAGCAAAGCCTTACTGCATGATGTTGTTACCAGATCGGGGCCTATCAGCCACCTGTCCTGTGCGATCAGCCCGCCCTGTGCTTGACGGGGCGCGGCCTGTCCGCAAAGGAAGCTTCGCGTCGAATCGACCGCGCCAATCCAGCTTTTCCGGGAGCCCAAGCCGATGAGCCTTTCACTGTGAGCCTTGGCCCGAACCGACTGGCCCCGATGGCCAATGCCATTCGTGCTCTGTCGATGGATGCAGTCCAGGCGGCGAACAGTGGCCACCCCGGGATGCCGATGGGCATGGCCGATGTGGCGACCGTGCTGTATTCGCAGTTCCTGAAGTTCGATCCTGCGGCGCCGAAATGGCCGGATCGTGACCGGTTTGTGCTATCCGCCGGGCACGGTTCGATGCTGCTTTATTCGCTGCTGCATCTGACCGGCTATGCCGCGCCGACGATAGAAAACATTCGCAATTTCCGCCAGTTGCACAGCCCATGCGCCGGGCATCCGGAGAATTTCGAGCTGGCCGGCGTCGAATGCACCACCGGGCCGCTGGGCCAGGGTCTGGCCATGGCGGTGGGTATGGCGCTGGCCGAACGGCACCTCAACGCCCGGTTCGGCGACGCGCTGGTCGATCACAGCACCTGGGTGATAGCGGGCGACGGCTGCCTGATGGAAGGCATCAACCACGAGGCGATTGGCCTCGCCGGGCATTTGAAGCTGGGTCGCCTCAATGTGCTATGGGACGATAATCGCATCACCATCGATGGCGCCACCGCGCTCTCGACCAGCGAAGATATCTTCGGCCGCTATCAGGCGACCGGTTGGCACACGGTGGCCTGCGATGGCCATGATTACGCTGATATTGCCCGGGCCATGGGCGAGGCAGCGGCAGACCCGCGCCCCTCGCTGGTCGCTTGCCGCACCATTATCGGCAAGGGCGCGCCCACTAAGCAGGGCACGCATAATGTCCACGGCGCGCCGCTGGGGGCCGAGGAAATTGCCGCTGCTCGCGAGGCGCTTGGCTGGACCGCTGCTCCGTTTGAAATTCCTGCCGATATTCTGGCCGACTGGCGCTCGCTTGGCGCTGGCGGGGCAGCGGTGCAGGCCGAATGGCAGGCGCGGCTGGCAGCAGCACCCGATGGCGCTGAATTCACGCGCCGGATGGCTGGCCTGCTGCCCGCAGGAAGCGACGTCCCGGACTATATGGCCAGCCTGCTGGCCGATCCGCCCAAGGTCGCCACCCGCAAGTCGAGCGAGATGGCGCTGGGCGCACTTACCGCTGCGATCCCCGAAATGATTGGCGGCTCGGCCGATCTGACCGGCTCGAACCTGACCAAGACTGCCTCCACCGGCCCGCTTGTCGCGGCGGACTATGGCGGGCGCTATCTCAGTTATGGCATCCGCGAGTTCGGCATGGCGGCGGCGATGAACGGGATGGCGATGCATGGCGGGATTATCCCCTATGGCGGCACCTTTCTGGTCTTCTCGGACTATTGCCGCAACGCGATTCGGTTGTCCGCGATTCAGCAGGCCCGGGTGATCTATGTCATGACCCATGACAGTCTGGGGGTGGGCGAGGACGGTCCGACCCACCAGCCGATCGAGCATGTGATGAGCCTGCGGGCGATCCCCAATCTGCTGGTTTTCCGCCCTGCCGATGCGATCGAAACCGCCGAAAGCTGGGCGTTGGCGCTGGGGCAGACCAGCCGGCCTGCGGTGCTGGCGCTCACCCGCCAGAACCTGCCACCGCTGCGCACTGACGCTGATATGCTGACTGCGCGGGGTGGCTATCGCCTCCGCGCTGCCGCAGCGTCGCGCCAGGTTGTGCTGGTCGCGACGGGTTCGGAAGTGGCGCTGGCGGTCGATGTGGCGACTGCGCTTGAGGCCAGGGGAATTGGCGCCGATGTTGTCTCGATGCCCTGTGCCGAGCTGTTTGACGAACAGGACGCGTCCTATCGCGCAGCGCTGTTGCCCGCAGCTGCGCTGCTTGTTTCAATCGAAGCAGGGGTTACGTTGGGGTGGCAGAAATATGTCGGCAGAGGCCTGACCATCGGGATTGACAGTTTCGGCGCTTCGGGTCCGGCGGATCAGCTGTTCCAGCATTTCGGTTTTTCAGTAGAAGCTATCGTTCCTAAAATTGAAGCCAGACTGGCTAGTTAGCAGGAGTTTTTCACATGGCGACTAAAGTTGCGATCAATGGTTTCGGGCGTATCGGACGCAATATCGCCCGCGCGATACTTGAGCGGCCCGATTGCGGACTTGAGCTGGTTTCGATCAATGATCTGGCCGATGCCAAGGCCAATGCCCTGTTGTTCAAGCGCGATTCGGTCCACGGCGCTTTCAGTGGAACCGTAGAAGTTGATGGCAATGATCTGATTATAAATGGTAAACGTATCCATGTTACGGCTGAGCGAGACCCCGCCAATCTGCCCCATGCTGCCAATGGCATCGATATTGCGCTGGAGTGCACCGGGTTCTTTACCGATCGCGCCTCCTGCGAAAAGCACCTCGCGGCCGGCGCCAAGCGCGTGTTGATTTCCGCTCCGGGCAAAAATGTCGATCTGACCGTGGTTTACGGGGTGAACCACGACAAGATCACCGCCGCTCACAAGATCGTTTCGAATGCTTCATGCACTACCAACTGCCTGGCTCCCTTCGCCAAGGTGCTCAACGATGCGATCGGGATCGAGCGCGGGCTGATGACCACGATCCACGCCTATACCAATGATCAGAAGATTCTCGACCAGATCCACGAAGACCCGCGCCGCGCCCGTGCTGCGGCCATGTCGATGATCCCGACCACCACGGGTGCTGCCCGCGCCGTTGGCGAAGTGCTGCCCGAACTTAAGGGGCGTCTTGACGGCTCGGCGATCCGCGTGCCGACCCCCAATGTTTCGGTGGTCGACCTGACCTTCACGCCGAAGCGCGACACCACCAAGGAAGAGGTCAACGCCTTGCTCAAGGCCGCCTCGGAAGGTGCGATGAAGGGTGTTCTGGCTTTTTCTGACGAGCCGCTGGTCTCGATCGATTACAACCACGATGCCCATTCTTCGACGATCGACAGCCTGGAGACCGCCGTGATCGACGGCAAGCTGGTGCGGGTGCTCAGCTGGTACGACAATGAATGGGGCTTCTCCAACCGGATGGTCGATACTGCCGGGGTGATCGGGAAGCTGATTTGAGGCGTTTCAAATGACCAAATTCCGCACGTTGGACGATCTGGGTGAGGTGACCGGCAAGGTCGCGCTGGTGCGGATCGATCTCAACCTGCCGATGCAGGATCTCTCAGTCACCGATGACACCCGCGTGCGGGCGTCTATGCCGACCATCCTCGAACTGGCCGACAAGGGCGCGAAAGTGCTTCTGCTGGCCCATTTCGGCCGTCCCAATGGCGCGCGCAATTCCGAACAGTCGCTCTCGATGGTGATCGATGCAGTTCAGCATGTGCTGGGCCGCGAAGTGATGTTCTGTCCCGAGATCGCCGGGCTGGTGGTGGCGCAGACTGTCGGGATCCTGAGCGCGGGCGACATTGCGGTCCTGGAAAACACCCGCTTCTGGCCGGGCGAGGAAGCCAACGATCCAGACCTTGCCAAGGCGATTGCCGCCAATGGTGATTTCTACGTCAACGATGCCTTCTCTGCCGCCCATCGCGCCCACGCCACTACCGAAGGGCTGGCGCATCTGCTGCCCGCCTATGCCGGGCGTTCGATGCAGGCTGAGCTCGAAGCGCTGGAACAGGCGCTGGGCCAGCCTGAAAAGCCGGTTGCGGCTGTGGTTGGCGGTGCGAAAGTCTCGTCAAAGCTGGATGTGTTGACGCATCTGGTGACCAAGGTCGATCATCTGATCATCGGTGGCGGCATGGCCAATACGTTCCTCGCCGCGCGCGGGGTGGGGGTCGGAAAGTCACTGTGCGAGCATGATCTGGCAGACACTGCGGAAGCGATCCTTGCAGCGGCAGACAAGGCTGGCTGTACCGTGCATCTGCCCTATGACGTGGTGGTCGCAAAGGAATTCGCGCCCAATCCGCCGAGCTTGCGCACCAGCAACGTCCACGAAGTCGCAGCCGATGAAATGATCCTCGATATCGGCCCCGCTGCGGTCGAGGCGCTGGCCGATGTGCTCAAGACCTGCCGTACGCTGGTCTGGAACGGACCCTTGGGGGCATTTGAAACCCCGCCGTTCGATAAGGCCACTGTCGCGCTGATCCGCACTGCAGCGGCGCTCACCCGCGAGGGCTCGCTGGTTTCGGTTGCAGGCGGCGGCGATACGGTTGCAGCGCTCAATCTGGCTGGCGCTGCCGATGATTTCACCTATGTCTCAACCGCTGGCGGGGCCTTCCTCGAATGGATGGAGGGCAAGGAATTGCCCGGCGTGAAGGCGCTGGAAATCAGCTGAAACTTGTTGGTTAGCAAGGTTGCGGTAAGCGGGCTGGCTGATTATGGCCCGTCATTACATACGTATGCAGATACAGGAAACGATCATGAGCACGACGCCGATTGTCCAGAAGATCCTTAGCAATTATGAGTCCGATAGCCCTGGGGTTAAGGCCAATCTTCATCGGATCCTGATGCAGGGACAGCTGGGCGGCAGCGGCAAACTGGTGATCCTGCCGGTCGATCAGGGCTTTGAACATGGCCCCGCGCGCAGCTTTTCGGTGAACGCGCCGGCCTATGATCCGCATTACCATTACCAACTGGCGATCGATGCGGGCCTTTCCGCCTATGCCGCGCCGCTCGGCATGCTGGAGGCGGGCGCTTCAACCTTTGCCGGGCAGATTCCCACGATCCTCAAGCTCAACAGCTCGAACAGCTGGGCGACCGGGGCCAACCAGGCGGTGACGGGCTCGGTCGATGATGCGCTGCGGCTCGGCTGTTCGGCGGTCGGCTTCACCATCTATCCCGGCAGCGATGATTGCTTTGGGCTGATGGAACAAATCCGCGAATTGTCGGCCGAGGCCAAATCGGTCGGGATTGCCACGGTGATCTGGTCTTATCCGCGCGGCGGCGTGTTGCCCAAATCGGGCGAGCTGGCGCTTGATGTGGGGGCTTACGCGGCGCATATGGCGGCGCTGCTTGGCGCGCATATCATCAAGGTGAAGCTGCCCAGCGATCATATCGAACAGGCCGATGCCAAAAAGGCTTATGAGGGCTTCGACAGCTCGACCCAGGCCAAGCGCGTCGCCCATGTGGTGCAAAGCTGCTTTGCCGGACGCCGAATCGTGGTTTTCTCGGGCGGTGCGGCCAAGGGCGCCGATGCAGTTTACCAGGATGCCCGCGATATTCGCGATGGCGGCGGCAACGGCACGATCATCGGCCGCAACACCTTCCAGCGCGAACGCGGCGAAGCGCTGGCGATGCTGGCCAAGATCATCGCGATCTACAAGGGCGCGGAATAGCAACTATGGATCGCCAGGCACTCTGCCCATGCGGCGGGGTCGAGCTTGAATTGCTCGGCGAACCGCTGGGTCAGGTTTACTGCCATTGCGATGATTGCCAGCGCGCTCATGGAGCAGCCTATGTGCCGCGCGCTATCTATCCGCGTGAGTCGGTGAGGGTTGCAAAGGGACGCACCACAAGCTGGATAAACCGGGTGCGGACGATGGTCATCTGTGCTGAATGCGGTTCACATCTTTACGGCGAAGACGCCGATCACCCGTACCGCGGAGTCAACGCCGGTAACTTCGGCCCAGCTGAATTTGAACCTTCAATGCACCTGCATTGCCGGTTTGCGCTTGTGCCGGTGGTGGACGACCTGCCGCATTATCTCGATGTTCCGGCAGAGTATGGCGGGACGGGTTCATTGGTGGACTGGTAGGAGTGCGGGGCTGGCCGCTTGTTCAGTAGCCGCGCGTAAACCTGAAGCCGAATCGGTAATCGCGCGGATTAATGGTGATATTGCTGTGCGTTTCGGGTGTCACCTCGACCAGGGTGAGCGTGCCTTCTGCAACTGCAACTGGTTTTCCCTGCGTCAGTTCAATCTGCTGAACCCGTGATTGCCATGTGATAACCGTGCTGATCCGCACCTGCCCGGCCCACACGCATTGAACGTCCCTTGGGCAACGGCTGTCTTCAAGCAGCTTGATCGGGGAAATCCGGACATCGCCGATTTTCGCCGTCTCGCCAAACCGGGCGCGGGTAATCCCGTCATTGTCTGGCTCCAGAGTTACGCAGCCCGAGAGGGCGAGCGCGGCGAGCGGGATGAGGACAAATTGTTTCATGCCTCTATAACGCGCCAATACGATGAATGGTTCCAGAATGCCCAGATGAGCGCTAGGGACACCACCATGTCCAGATGCCAGCTTTATCTCATCTCGCCGCTCGACGTGGGCGGTGCCTTTCCCGAAGTGCTTGCCCGCGCACTCGATGCCCACGGGGCTTACGCTCCCGTTGCTGCCTTCCAGTTCCGGGTCAAGGGCATGGACGATCACGCAGCAGCGCTGTTGGCCGAGCCACTCCAGCGGATTTGCGAGAGCCGGGATGTGGCCTTCATCGTCAATGATTCGGTCAGTCTGGCCAAGCGGCTCGGAGCTGACGGAGTCCATCTCGGCCAGCAGGACGGCGATGTGCGCGAGGCGCGGCTCTATCTGGGCAAGGACGTCCAGATCGGCGTGACCTGCCACGGCAGCCGGCATCTGGCGCTGGAAGCGGGCGAGGCCGGTGCGGACTATGTCGCGTTCGGGGCGTTCTATCCCACTACCACAAAGGACGTGGCTCACACCGCCAAGACCGCACTGCTGCGCTGGTGGCACGTCTGGTCGGAACTGCCGTGTGTCGCGATCGGCGGAATCACGCTCGAAAACGCCGCCCCGCTGATCGAGGCCGGGGCCGATTTCCTCGCGGTGTCGTCGGGCGTGTGGGAGCATCCCGAAGGGCCGGAAGCGGCGGTGGCGGGCTTTGTCCGGCTGATGAAGGAAGTCCGCTCGTTCGATCCGGGCGAGGCCGATCTGGCCGCGATCATGGACGAACTGGGCGAGCCATTGCCTGGAATGGATGAGGCAGCGGACGACGCGATCTGACTAATCTGCCGGATGGTTCCTAAGTCTGCGCGAATGTGCCACACCACGCTGTAATGCCAACCAGTTGGAAGCCGTGCCATGACCGCAAGCCCGACGCGTGAACTCACCCTGCGCGGCATTCTGCTCGGCGCAGTGCTGACCGTGCTGTTCACCGCCGCCAATGTTTATCTGGGGCTGCGCGCCGGGCTGACGTTTGCGACTTCGATCCCGGCGGCAGTGATTTCGATGGCGATACTGCGCTCGTTCAAGGGCGCGACGATCCAGGAAAATAATATCGTCCAGACGATTGCCTCAGCGGCGGGCACGCTTTCGGCGATTGTGTTCGTGCTGCCCGGGCTCGTCATGGTTGGCTGGTGGACGGGCTTTCCCTATTGGCAGTCGGTTGCGGTGATTGGTTTGGGCGGGGTGCTGGGGGTGATGTATTCGGTACCGCTGCGCCGCGCGCTCGTTACCGGCTCGGACCTGCCCTATCCCGAAGGGGTCGCCGCTGCTGAAGTGCTCAAGGTTGGTGCAGGCGTCGGCGGGGCTGAGGAAAACAAGCGCGGGCTGGCGGCGGTGATATTCGGCGCGCTGGTCGCAGCTGCCTACCCGCTGCTCGCCAAGATGAAGCTGCTGGCTGAAGAGGCCGCGCTGACATTCAAGATCGGCGCAGGGGCGACCAGCCTCACTGCGGGACTGTCGCTGGCCTACATCGGGGTTGGTCATTTGATCGGGCTGGCGGTCGGCCTCGCGATGCTGGTCGGGATCGTCCTGAGCTTTTTCATTCTGCTGCCGCTTTACACTGCCACCGGTGCTCCGGCGGGGACCGAATTGGCTGATTTTGTGGGCACGGTGTTCCGCGAAAAGATCCGCTTCATCGGCGCAGGAACCATCGGGGTTGCCGCGATCTGGACCCTGCTCAAAGTGATCGGGCCGATCATTCGTGGGATTGGCGGCGCGCTGGCGGCCAATCGCGCCCGGCAGGATGGCGGTGGCTTCGCAGGGCTGGAGTTGACCGAGCGCGATATCCCGATCGGGATTGTCGGCGGCACGATTGTGCTGGCAATGCTGCCGATCGCCATGCTGCTGGCCGATTTCGGGATGGGCGGCCCGATCGCCGGGATGCTCGGGCTGACGCTGGTCGCATCGGTGATTTATGTGTTGATCGCCGGGATCGTGATTGCCTCGGTCTGTGGCTATATGGCCGGCTTGATCGGCGCGTCGAACAGCCCGATCTCAGGCGTCGGGATCATCGCCGTGCTTGGCATTTCGCTGATCCTCGTCGCCTTGTTCGGGCACGGTGGCAGCGCCGAAGACACCAGGGCGCTGGTTGCTTTTGCCCTGTTCATCACAGCGATCGTGTTCGGCATCGCGACAATCTCCAACGACAATCTGCAAGACCTCAAAACCGGACAGCTGGTTGGCGCAACCCCATGGCGGCAGCAGGTGGCGCTGATACTGGGGGTGGTGTTTGGGGCGATTGTCATTCCTCCGATCCTTGATCTGCTCAATCTGACGTTTGGTTTCCAGGGCGCTCCAGGTGCCGGCAAGGATGCTTTGGCGGCGCCGCAAGCGGCGCTGATCTCGGCGATTGCCCAAGGGGTGCTGGGCGGAACCCTGGACTGGGGATTGATCGGGCGCGGGGCTCTGATCGGAGCTGTAGTGGTCGCCGCCGACGAATTGCTGCGTGCCCGCAAGCTGGGCTCGCTGCCGCCACTTGCGGTCGGGATGGGAATGTATTTGCCCTTGGCAGTGACTGCGATGATCGTTGTTGGTGCGGTCCTGGGACATTTCTACAATCGCTGGGCGCGCGGCCAACGCGATCCCGGCTTTGCCGAGCGGCTAGGGGTGCTGGCGGCAACCGGGCTGATTGTGGGCGACAGCCTGTTCAATGTCGCCTTTGCCGGGATTGTCGCGGCGACCGGAAATATCGATGTCCTGAAGGTCATCGAACCGGGTGTCTGGTCACCGCTTATCGGCCTGCTGGCCTTCGCCCTGGCGATCGCGTGGCTTTACAGCTGGACGCGGCGCAAAGCGGCGCTGCCGCTGGCTAGAGCATGAGGCGATAAAGCTGAATCGCATCACCCTCTGGTGGGCCGTGTCTCAGGTGGCGACCAGCGCCTCCACTGCGCTTTCAAACAGCGCCCGGCCATCGCTGCCACCATGGGCGGCCTCGATCATCCGTTCGGGGTGCGGCATCATTCCCAGCACATTGCCGCCAGCATTGAGCACGCCGGCAATATCGCGGGCCGAGCCGTTGACCGGTTCGGCATAGCGGAACGCGACCCGGCCTTCGCCTTCCAACCGGTCGAGCGTTGCTTCATCGGCGAAGTAATTGCCATCGTGATGTGCCACCGGAATGGTAATCCGCTGGCCCGCCGAATAACCGGCGGTAAACAGCGACTGGTTGTTCTCCACCGTCAGCGCCACTTCGCGGCAGACGAAGCGGATCCCCGCATTGCGCATCAGGACGCCCGGCAGCAGCCCGGCCTCGGTCAGCACCTGAAAGCCGTTGCAGACCCCCAGCACCGATACGCCGCGCGCCGCCGCTTCGATCACCGCTTGCATGATCGGCGATCGCGCTGCCATCGCGCCAGAGCGCAGATAGTCGCCATAGGAAAAGCCGCCGGGCAGGGCGATGAAATCAAGGCCGGCGGGCAGCTCGGCATCGCCGTGCCACACCCGGTGCGGCGCCGTGCCGGAAATTTTCTCCAGCGCATCGGCCATGTCGCGATCACAATTGGAGCCGGGGAAGGTGATGACGGCGGAGCGGAAGCTGCTCATCAGCTTACCCGCTTGATCTGGTAATTCTCGATCACCATATTGGCAAGCAGCTTGCAGGCCATATCATCCAGCGCCGCATCGGTGATGCTGTCGTCCACCTCCAGTTCGATCAGCTTGCCTTGCCGCACGTCCTTGACGCCGTGGTAGCCGAGCCCCTCGATCGCATGGTGGATGGCCCGTCCTTGTGGGTCGAGCACGCCATTCTTGAGACTGATGGAAACGCGGACCTTCATGGCAAAGCCTTTCATTCGGGGGCAGAGGGATTCGCCCGCGAGCCTATGCCGCGCGGCGCCCGCCGGGGCAAGCGTGGAGAGCGACAGAGCTATTGCCAAATCGGTCCGCAATCCACAGTCGCGCATCGCTATTCCGGCGGGAACAGCCACCGCGCCACGCCTGCTGCTGCTAGCGCCCCGGCCAGCTGGGCCAGCACGAACCCTGGTACATCAACCGGGGCGATCCCGGCAAAGCTGTTGCTGAGCGAGCGGGCAATGGTAATCGCCGGGTTGGCAAAGCTGGTCGACGAGGTGAACCAGTAGGCGGCGGTGATATACAGCGCGACACTGGCCGGAACCGCCGCAGGGCGCATCCGCACGGTGCCCAGGATCGTCAGAATCAGCCCGAAGGTGGCGATGAACTCGCCCGCCCACTGGCCGATGCCAGTGCGGGAATGGGCGGAAAACTGGATGATCGGCTGCGCGAACATCAGGTGCGCGGCCCAGGCTCCCAGGATCCCGCCGCTCAGTTGCGCCGGAATATAGGCGGCCAGGCTGGCCCATTTTTCCTCGCCCCGCAGCACCATGACCAGCGTCACCGCCGGGTTGAAGTGCGCACCGGAAATTGGCCCGAGCATGGTGATCAGCACAAACAGGATCGCCCCGGTCGCCATGGTATTACCGAGCAGCGCGACCGCGATGTTTCCGCCCGCAAGGCTTTCGGCCATGATGCCGGAGCCGATCACCGTGGCGGACAGGAAGAAACTGCCGAGCGCTTCGGCTGTCAGTTTGCGGATCATGCTGCCCCTTTGCCGATTTCGACGGTAATCAATGACCGAACACCCGAATGGCAGGGCGATCCTAGTGCGGCACACTGAAAACCGCCAGACACGATCGCTGCCGAATCTATAACTGATTTGTCAGTTATAGATTCGGTATGGCCCGTTCAACTGTTGCCTGGCTTCATCGCGGTGCGGCGCTATCAGGATACGATTGCCTGAACCCCGCGTCCGGCGACATATAGCCCAATCACGATCACCAGCAGGGCAAAGCCGATTTCAAGCGTCCGGCGTTTGCTGGCCAGCCGGCGACCGAGTGCCAGCCCGCCAAAGCTCCCCGCCGCGCCCCCCGCGACGAGCAGCGCGACCAGCGTCCAATCGACATACCCCGATAGCGCATAGGACGCAGCGGTGGTCAGGCCGAGTGAAGTGACCACCACCAGCGAGGTGCCAATCGCAGCGCGCAGCGGCATCCCGGTGGCCAGCATCAGCCCCGGCACGATCAGGAAACCACCGCCGATCCCGAAAAATCCGGCCATCAGGCCAACCGTCAACCCGATCGGGATGAGGCGTGGGAGCAGGACGGCTGCGCTCGCGCGATCGAGCCGCACATCCGGGCTGCCCTCACCTTTCCTGCCGCGCAGCATAACTGCGCCAATGACAATCATCAGCAGCCCGAACAGGCCGAGCAGCCGCTGGCCGTCGATCGCTTTGCCCGCTTCCGCGCCCAACGCAGCGCCAATCACCCCGGCGATTGCAAAAACACTGGCGCGGGGCCATTTGACCGCCCCGCCGCGGGCATGACCGGCCAGGCTGCTCGCGGCGTTGAGTGCCACCGCCACAGCGGCTGTGCCAATGGCGGCATGGGGTGATTTCACCCCGACAACATAGACCAGCAGCGGCACAGCCAGGATCGATCCGCCTCCGCCAACCAGCCCCAGAACCAAGCCAATCGCAGCGCCCGAGGCCAGTGCTGGGGCAATCATGGCGGGATCAAGCATCCCCTCAGCCCTGAGCCGCGCGGGCGTTCCACGGCATAACGACGAGCAAGCGGGCCATCCCGCACCAGCCCGACACCCCGGCAAAAGTCAGCCCGGCGCCGACAAAGGCGGATAGGCCAAAGAATGCGGGGTTCACTGCAAAGCCAAGGATAACCCCGGTCAGAACCAGCAGCCCGGTAGTGATCTGGACCTGACGCATGATCTCCAGCGGCGCCTTGCGGTCTTCCAAGATCGGCAATCCAGCCTTGCGCCAGGCTTCGATACCGCCTTCGAGCAAGTAGGCCTGGCAATCAGCGGCAGCGGCAAGCTGGCCCGAATGGGCATCGGTCCGCGCGCCAGAGCGGCAGTGATAAACAACTGCAGGAGCACCCGAAATAGGCATGAGCCGATTGATCGGCTGGTTGTGCGCGGCAGGAATGCGCAACCGGGCGTGTTCATCCGGCTCGCGGATATCGACCAGCATCGCGCCGGCTTCGATCAGGCGAGCGGCCTGGGTGGGAGAGATTCGGGCCGGCGTCATAAACTTAGTCCTGTGAACAATAGAGTTGGTGGAGTGTGACCAGCAGAGTCTCGCAGCGCGGATCGGCGATCCGGTACCACAGCACCTGGGCATCGCGACGAAAGGCGACCAGACCTTCTTCGCGCAGCACCCCAAGATGCTGTGACAGGGCGGATTGCGAGAGGCCCACCGCGACCGCGATGTCGCCCACTCGCATCTCGCCAAATTCGGCCAGCTGGCATAATACCATCAGGCGCCGCTGGTTGCTCATTGCTTTCAGCAGACCGGCAACTTCGCCGGCATTGACGGCAAAGGCCCGGAGGTCTGTGGTGCTGGCGTGCATTGCAGGTCCCTTTTTCATTAGAACTTGCTAAATAAGTAATGTCTAATATATGTCAAGGACAATCACTGACTCGATCCATTCGGAGAACGATCATGCCTGCAACCCCTGTCATCGAAGCCTTCTTCGATGAGCCGACGTTTACCGTCACCTATCTGGTTGGTGATCCGGTTACCCGGCAGGCGGTCGTGATCGATCCGGTGCTCGATTTCGATTCGGCCTCGGGCGGGATCACCACTGCGGCCGCAGATCGGGTTCTGGCAGCCGCAGCAGCTGGAAACTGGACCATCACGCTGGTGATGGAAACCCACGCCCATGCCGATCATCTCTCGGGCGCACCCTATATCAAGGCAAAGACCGGCGCGGTGGTTGCGATTGGCGAGCATATCCGCGATGTCCAGTCGATCTTCCGAGTTGTCTTCAATGCCGATGATATTGCCGCTGATGGTTCACAGTTCGATCGGCTGCTGCGCGATGGTGAAACCCTAGCGCTGGGGGAATTGGCGATCGAGGTGATGCATACACCAGGCCATACCCCGGCCTGCGTTAGCTACCGGATCGGCGACGCGGTGTTCGTCGGCGATACGCTGTTCATGCCCGATTATGGCACGGCGCGAACCGATTTTCCGGGCGGTGATGCGGCGAAGCTCTATCGGTCGATTCACCGGCTATTGGCGCTTCCCCCAGCGACCCGCCTGTTTATGTGCCATGACTACCAGGCTCCGGGCCGCGACAGCTATGCGTGGGAAACCACAGTTGCCGAGGAGTGCGCGCGCAACGTGCATATTCGTGACGGGGTGAGCGAGGCCGAATTTGTGGCGATGCGACAAACCCGCGACAAGGGCCTTGCTGCGCCCCGCCTGCTGCTTCCATCGGTGCAGGTCAATATTCGCGCCGGGAAGTTCCCGCCAGCCGAAGCCAATGGGGTCAGCTATCTGAAAATTCCGTTGCGTTTGCCAGAAGGATTCTAATCCGGAAGGCTATCCAGCACGTAACCCAAAGAGCGGACCGTGCGCAGCGGATCGGGCACGCCGTGCTGCGACAGTGCACGGCGCAGGCGGCCAACCCAGACATCGACCGTGCGCTCGTCAATCGCGCCGGCATCCTTGCCGATCTGGTCAATCAGTCTGGTTCGCGAAATGACCTGATCGGGGTTTTTGATGAAATGGACGAGCAGGCGAAATTCGTTGGGGCGCAGGATCACGGGCGTGCCGCAGTAGCGGACTTGATGCGCGGCCAGATCAATCACCAGATCGCCGTGAACCATCCGGGCGCGGGCCGGTGGCCGCTGCTCGACGGCTTGATATTGCGCCAGTCGTTCGGTCAGCCGGGCCGGGCTGAGCGGGCCGATCAGATAATCGTCCGCCCCGGCGCGTAACGCCCGGCGGCGGGCTTCGGCATCGCCCGCTTCCAGCACCATGGTGATGTGGCTGTCCTGCGTGACGGGCGCTTCGCGCAGGCGGCGGCACATTTCCAGCCCCGAGATATCGGGCAGCAGCCAATCGACAAAGCACCACAGCGGTCCGTCGAGCCGATCGTCTGGAATGCGTGAGCCAATCGCCAGCGTCGTCACGTCAGGCCGCGCAAGCCGGAAGGCCTTGATCAGGCCAGGGTCTTGCATGGTCAGGATGAGAGTCATGAGTCCAGTCATGGGTTGCGCATTGCAATTGCTGCAAGCCCTGAGATTACGTCGACAGCATGACGGATTTATGACGCTTTTCCGTCATTCCTGGCGATCGGACCTTTGGCAAAACCGGGCAAATAGGGCTTGGCGGTGGCAGTGCCTGTTCACTCGGGCGCCACCGTTACCTCGACGGCGTCAGTAGCGGTGAGATAACGGCGGGCAATTGCCTGAATATCGGCCGTGGTGATCGCCGCCAGCCTGGCCTTTGCTGCCAGAAAGCGCGTGATCCGGTCCGGCTTCGATTGCGCCAGTTCAACCAGTGCCAGCCAGCCGCGATTGCTTTTCAGCGCATTGTCATAGCCCTCAAGAGCGGGTGCCCGAGCACGCTGGAGGATGTCGGCGCTGATCGGCCGATCGCGCAGCTCGGCCATCGTTTCGGCAATCGCGGCGCGGGTCGCCGCGACTTCATGGACATCGACCGAGGCGTTGACCGAAAAAGTCCCATAGCCGCGCCAGATCCGCGAGGTATCGCTGCTTGCACCGGGCGAATAGGCCTTGCCCAGCTTTTCACGCAAAGTATCAGTCAGTTCGATCTGGACGATCCGTTCGAGCAGGGCAAGTTGCAGTGCTTCGAGCGGATTGGCATCATCGCGGGTCGGCCAGGTCAGCTGGATCAAGGCCTGATCCTTGGGCCCGGTGTGGTGCAGTAGCCGCGCGGTCCGCTTGGTGGTGAAGGGGCGCTGGCGCTGCTCGGGATAGGGCCGGAACTCCGTCTCGCGCCTGGGCAGCGCGCCAAAGGTTTTGGCGACCAGCCCGATCGCCTGCGCCTCGTCAAGATCACCGACCATGGCGATCTCGATCGCGCCGTGAGCCAGCCGGTCGGAAATGTCGGTTTTGAGGCGGGCAAAGCTCAGGCTGCGATAATCTTCCAGCTTGCCCAGCATGAAGCGCGGATCATTGTCGGAGAGTATCCCATCGATGTCAGCTGCAAGCGCCCCACCTGGCGTGGCGCGCAAGGCCGCGAAATAATTGGCTATCCCCTGATAAAACAAGACCTCACCCTCGGGACGATAGCCCGGATCGGTCACCAGCGCGGCCATCACCTGCAGCTGCAATTCCAGATCGCGCCGGGTTGTGGTGCCAGTGCCAGTGAAAGTTTCTGCGGCGGGGGAAAAGGGTGTGGAAACGGTCCGTCCGGCCAGCATCGTTTGCAGCTCGTCCAGGCTGTGTTTGCCCAGCCCGCCCAGCGGCAATATCGCAGCCAGTGCAGCAGCACGCGGATTTGCCTTGGTTTGCAGCATATTGCCACCATCAAGATTGAGGCTGACGGTGATCTTGTCCTTATCAAGATCGGTGTGCTTCAGGTTGAGCCGCACTCCGTTGGCAAAGCGGATTTTGCGGATCCCAAGGCCCGGCTCCAGGCTGTCGCTGACCACCGTTCCCGGCGTTCCGAAATCGCCATAGCCAAAGCTTCCCGCCGCCTTGACTTCGGTCTGTTTGAGCGGGGTCTTTGCCGCTTCATCCCACGCTGCCCGCAGAGCTGCTTCGCCGCCTTCGGGCGCTGTGCGGCCCTGGAACCGCAGCAGCGGCTCGTCCAGTGGAAGAATCTCGCGCTTCAGTGCAGCCTGAACGGCTTCGGGGGTAATCTCGGGGATGAAGGCCGCAAGCCGCTCCATCGAGTTCTGCGGTGTATCGGGCACCACCTCGTTTTCGAGCAGGGCCATGATCCCGCCGACCAGTGTCGCGTTGTTGCGCGTATCGGCAGAGGCAGCGGCGTTCTGGCTGGCGGTCAGGACCTGCGCGACCTGCTCGGTCACTTCATCCCTGGTGAAACCAAACTCCAATGCGCGGCGGTATTCGAGCGCAGCCTCGCTCAGGCCCCGCTTCCAGGCGCCGTCCACCGTATTGACGTTCAGGCTGGTGCTGACGCCTGCTTTGAAAATTGCGTTCGAGCTGAAGGATGCGCCCCGGTAAGGCGGGTCAGGGCGCAGGGCAAGGCGCTGGAGTCGCCGGTTGATGATGCTGTAGCCGATCCGCCGCAGCTGGTCTTCGCGCCGCTGGGCAATGGTATCGGGTTCATCCGGCCAGGGACCATGACGGGTTGCGCTGACCAGTTCCGAGAGTGCCGGATCAAGGTAGATATCGGTTCGCGCCTTAAGCGCCGGGTCAACCGGGCCGGCATCGGGCTGAGCCTCGACCGGGGCTGATGCCCAATCCGCAAATTTGGCCTTGATCAGCGCCTCGGCCTGATCGGGCGCGAAATCGCCGATTACGACCAGCGTTGCTTGGGCAGGCACATATTCGCGCCGCCAGAACGCCTTGAGCGCCACGGCCGTGGCGGCGTTCAGCGTTTCGGTTGTGCCGATCGGCAAGCGCTTGCCATAGCGCGCATCGGGATAGGCGAATTCAACCGAATCGACAAAATTGCGCAGCTGGAAGCTGTTGCGATCGCGCATTTCAGCCAGCACTACCCCGCGTTCGCGGTTCACGGCACCGGGATCGAAGTTCAGCTCGCTGGCAGTTTCGCGCATCAGCATCAGCGCGGTATCGAGCAGCGCGGGATCATTGCGCGGCAGATCAAGCAGATAGGTGGTCCGTTCAAACCCGGTCTGGGCATTGGTATCGGCGCCAAACGCCAGCCCGCTGCGTTCGAGCAGTTTGACCATCTCGCCTTCGGGCACGTGGGTGCTGCCGTTAAAGGCCATATGCTCGACATAATGCGCAAAGCCGCGTTCGGCCTCAGCCTCGTCGAGCGAGCCGGCGTCAATCTGCATCCGCACCAGCGCAGTGCCTTTGGGCGTGGCGTTCTGGCGGATCACATAGCGCAGGCCATTGGCCAGCTTGCCGAACCGGTAACCAGGATCGAGCGGAACGTCGCTTTTCTCAAAGGCCCAGTCAGCCTTTGGTGGCGAGGCGGCGGCTAGCCGCGCTTGCTGGGGTGCGCAGGCGCTGAGCGATATTGCCGAAAGGATGAGGAGATAGAAGGCTTTGCGGTTCATCGCCGCGTGGTGAAGGAAAGTTGCGGGCGGGGCAAGGGCACTGTCCCGTCGTCCCCGGTCAAGCCGGGGACCGCTGGCCTCATCATTCCGGCCTCGCATCGATGAGACCAGCGGTCCCGGATCAAGTCCGGGACGACGAAGGACTATTTCCCGCGCAATTTCCGATGCACCGAAAGGTCATGCACCGTGCTCGGGCCGGTATCTTCCTGCAGCAGGCCCAGCCGGCGGGCAACTTCCTGATAGGCCTCTTCCTCACCGCCAAGGTCACGGCGGAAGCGGTCCTTGTCGAGCTTTTCTCCGGTGGTCATGTCCCACAGGCGGCAGCCATCGGGGCTAATCTCGTCGGCGAGGATGACGCGGGCGTAATCGCCGTCCCAGATCCGTCCGAACTCCAGCTTGAAATCGACCAGCCGGATGTTGATCGCGGCGAACATCCCGCACAGGAAATCATTCACCCGGATCGCCATGGACGAGATGTCCTGCATCTCTTCATTGCTGGCCCAGCCGAAGCAGGCGATGTGCTCTTCCGAGATCAGCGGATCGCCCAGGGCATCGTCCTTGTAGTAATATTCGATCAGCGTGTGGGGCAGGGGCTCACCCTCTTCGATCCCCAGGCGCTTGGTGATCGACCCTGCAGCGACATTGCGGACCACCACCTCGATCGGGATGATCTCAACCTGACGGATCAGCTGCTCCCGCATGTTGAGGCGGCGGATGAAGTGGGTCGGGATGCCGATGTGCGAGAGGCGGGTGAACACATATTCGCTGATCCGGTTGTTGATCACGCCCTTGCCGTTGATCGTGCCGCGCTTCTGCGCGTTGAACGCGGTCGCATCGTCCTTGAAATACTGGATGATCGTGCCTGGCTCCGGGCCCTCATACAGGATCTTGGCCTTGCCTTCGTAAATCTGGCGGCGACGCGACATCGGCATTTCCTCAAAAACGGCAAACCCCGGCAGAGGCGAGTCGCGGAAAACGACTGCGCTGGGCCGGGGCGGAGACTGATTGCTCTACGCCAAGATGCTGCGCTGCGCAATCAGTCGGAGAAGACTTCATTAGACGGACCAAGATTGAGCATTAGCGGCGCGCGCGCTAGGGGCGGGCAGACGCTGGAGGACTGCCGATGAACCGCCTTGCCGCAATGGCACTGCTAGAACGCTATTACGCTGCCTTCAATGCAGGCGATAATCAGGCCATGCTGGCCTGCCTGTCCGATGATGTCGCGCATGATATCAACCAGGGCGCGCGCCAGTCTGGCAAGCCGGCTTTCCGGGATTTTCTGGCGCATATGGACCGCTGCTATCGGGAGCGGCTGAGCGATATCGTGATCATGGCCAATGATTCCGGCGGGCACGCGGCGGCCGAATTCGTGGTTCACGGTGAATATCTCGCCACCGACGAAGGCCTGCCCGAGGCGGCGGGCCAGCAATATGTCCTGCCTGCCGGAGCCTTCTTCGATCTGGCCGATGGAGCGATCAGCCGGATCAGCGTCTATTACAATCTGGCCGACTGGACCGCGCAGGTCGAGGAGTGAGCCTTTCAATCCGCCCGTTAACCGGCGCCGAGATCACCGCCGCAATCGATGATCTGGCGGCTCTGCGGATTGCGGTGTTTGCCGTCTTTCCCTACCTCTATGCTGGCGATGCTTCTTCCGAGGCGGACTATCTGCGCGAGTTTGCCGCAGCGCCCGACGCCTTGCTGGTCGCCGCGTTCGATGGCGCGCGAATCGTCGGCGCGGCCACTGCCTCGCCGATGGCGGCCCAAAAGGCTGAGCTGCGCGCGCCGTTCGAGGCGCGCGGGATCGATACGGCGCGGCTGTTCTATTTCGGCGAAAGCGTGCTGCTGCCCGAATATCGCGGGCAGGGCGTGGGTCACGGCTTCTTTGATCACCGCGAGGCGCAGGCGCGCGCTTGCGGCGCGGCAGCAGCGACCTTCGCAGCGGTTATCCGCGACAATGACCATCCGGCGCGGCCCGCCGCCTATACCCCGCTCGACCGCTTCTGGCGCGCGCGCGGCTATGCTCCGGTTCCCGGTCTGTTGACCGAGCTGGCGTGGAAGGAACATGGCGAGGCGGGCGAAAGCCCCAAGCCGATGCAATATTGGATGCGTAATCTATGAGTTTCATCCCATGATTTTCATTGCCGCCGCCGCGCAATATCCGATCGATGCCTTGCCCGATTGGGATGCCTATCAGGCCAAGCTGACGCGCTGGGTAGCAGAGGCTGCGGCGGGCGGAGCGGCGCTGGCGACCTTTCCCGAATATGGCGCGATGGAACTGGCCTCGCTCGATCCGGCCACGATGGGCGATCTGGCCGGATCGATGGCTTTCGTTGCCGCGCTACTGCCGCAGGTCGATGCGTTTCATGCAGAACTGGCCGCGCGGCACGGCCTCCATATCCTGGCGGCCAGTGCACCTGCCCGGCGTGATGATGGCGCTTTCGTCAACCGCGCCCGGCTGTTCACGCCCAGCGGCAGGATCGGGGTCCAGGACAAGCTGGTGATGACCCGGTTTGAGCGCGAGCAATGGGGGGTCAGCGCCGGAGGGCCGCTGCGATTGTTCGAAACATCGCTTGGAAAAATCGGCATAAACATCTGCTATGACAGCGAATTTCCGCTACTCACCCGCGCGCTGGTTGAGGCCGGGATGGAGCTGCTGCTGGTCCCGTCCTGCACCGATGCGCTGCACGGCTATTGGCGGGTGCGGATCGGCGCGCAGGCCCGCGCGCTGGAGGGGCAGTGCTATGTCGTGCAGGCCCCGACCGTTGGCACGGCCCCATCGTCTCCGGCGGTGGATGAAAACCACGGTGCCGCTGCGATCTACGGCCCGCCCGATGGCGCTTTTCCCGACAATGGGGTGGTCGCAATCGGCACGATGGATGCCGCGCAATGGGTGTTTGGCGAGGTTGATCTGTCTCGCGTTGCCGCCTTGCGCGCCACTGGCGGGGTGCTCAATACGCACCATTGGGCCGAGCAACCGGGAGCGGGCGCACTTCCTTCGGTTGTGGTGATCGACCTGCGGTGATCTTGCCGCTAGCATCGCCGCTATGAGCTTTTTGCGCCTCGCCAGCATCGCCGCCTTGCTGGTCACCGCTCCGGCATTCGCTGGCCCGCCGCCGCTCGAACTACGCGTCGCCGAAGTGCTGGCCGGCGCGCCTGCCGGAACCCGGTTTGGCGTGCTGGTGGTGACAGCCGATGGCCGCGAGGTGCTGGCAATCAATCCCGATCAGCGCTTCATACCGGCTTCCAACACCAAGCTGTTCACGACCGCCGCAGCCTATGCGTTGCTGCCGGGAATGGACACGGCGGATGGGAAACGCGGAACGCAGGTCTTCCTGCGGCCCGGCAAGCGCAAGGACGCTGCCGATGTCTGGTTGCTGGGCAAGGGTGATGCGCTGATGTCCAGCGCTCCCGATTGCCAGCTTGATTGCCTGGCGACGCTGGCCGATGTGGTGGCGGCGAAAACTCGCAGGCTCGGCGATGTGGTGGGCGATGACAGCCTGTTCCCCGATCAACGCTGGAGTCCGGGGCTGAGCTGGAACAATATCGGCAGCAACGATGCTACCGCTGCCTCCGCGCTCTCGCTCGACAGCAACGAGCTGGCCGTCAGCGTCACTCCAGGGCCAGTCGGCAAGCCGCCGCTGGTCGCAGCTTCGCCCTATGTCACAATCCGCAACGAAGCGGTGACGGTGGATGGCAAGGTGCCGGACGGCAAGGCCAGCCTGGTTCTGGAACACCGGCTCAATTCGCGCGAATTTCGCCTCTATGGCGAGATTCCGACGGGCCACGGCGAATGGCGTGACCGGATCGGGGTGGATGATGCGGCTGACTATGCCGCCTGGACGTTTGCCCGGATGCTCTCCGCGCGCGGTGTGAAGGTGACAGGCAAGGTTCGCGTTTTCCACCGCAAGGGTGAAGTTCCCGGCAGCTCGTCCGAACTCTCGGCGCTAGCAGCAATGGCCAAAGACATAGTCGAGCGGGGAGAGCCGCTTGCCAGCCTTGCCCCGCCGCCGCTGTCTGAAGATGTGGCGATCATCAACAAGTTCAGCCAGAACCTTCACGCCGAACTGCTGCTCCGTCTGATTGGCAGTCGGCAAGGCTCCGGTTCTCTGGCAGATGGGCTGACGGCTGAACGGGCGCTGTTCGAACAGGCTGGAATCCCGCGCAGCGGATATGATTTTTCCGATGGCTCGGGCATGTCGACTTACAACCGGATCAGCCCGCGCGGGGCGGTCAGCCTGCTGCGCTGGGCTCAAACCCAGCCGTGGGGCACCGCCTGGCGCGCGTCGCTGCCGGTTGGCGGAACCGACGGCACGCTGCGCCGCCGCTTTGCCGGGACTGCTCTGGAGGGCAGAATCTTTGCCAAGACCGGAACGCTCAATGCGACCGCCGCGCTATCAGGCTATCTTATCGCGGCGAGCGGGCAGGAGTTGACTTTCTCGCTGCTTGCCAATGATGTCCTCGATGGCGGCACCACAACCGAGGTTATGGATGCCGCCGTGCTGCTGATTGCCGGGGCGAACTGAGCGCTGTGAGGCTAGTGACCCTAGATCCTTATATGTTTTGCCACAAACTCGCCGATTGCGGTCTGCTGTGCGTTTGCCATCTCGTCGCGAACGGCGCGGGTTGACGCTTCACTGATTTTCAGTCGGCGGTTGGTCTTCTTGAAATGCGGAATGACATATTCGCCAAACAGGTGGTAATGATGCTTCTTCGCCTGCCAGTTGGCCCAGTTGTGGTCGAACAGCAGGAAGCAGCCAAAGCCTCCGTTCGAAAGGTCTTGCAGATTTTCAATCTGCTCGATGGCATCCTCATAGGTGCCGATTACCGCAGATCCCGTTGACATCGCCCATTCGATATAGTCGTCGAGTGTGCTTCCGGTCGGCAGCATCTGCGGGGTGGATGCGGTATGCTGCAAATAATCGCAAAACTCTCGCAAGCCAAAAGCGACATCCTTGATCGCCTGATCCCTGGTATCGGCGATATGCATCAGACCGACGAGACGCCAATCGTCGCGACTGACCGTCTTGTTGCATTCTTTTGCGCGTGCTTCGGCGACGTCCCAATGCATGGCGAGCACGTCAACCCCGGCCTTCATCGTCGCGCCGATCGAAATCAGACCCATGCCATGCTGACCGGCCAGGCGCGGTCCCGATGGCGACACAATCGCAGCGGCGGCAACAGGCGGATGCGGGTCCTGATAGAAATCAAGCTGCAACCGGGCATTGACCAGCTTGTAGCGTTTGGTTTCAATCGAAATCGGCTCGTCACTGGTCAGCAAATGCATCAGGACGGCAGTATCCTCCTCCAGCGCATCACGCTGTTCGGAAGGATGGATCCCGATCATGGCAGCATCGGTGGCGAGCGCGCCGGGCCCCAGACCCAGCATCACGCGCCCGCGTGTCAGATGATCCAGCAACGCTAGACGATCTGCCACCCACAATGGGTTGTGATAAGGCAGAGACACGACACCGGTGCCAAGGCGGATATGTTTCGTGTGGGCAGCGACATGGGCAATGAACAGCATCGGATCGCCGATGGGTTCGGCACCGCCGGAGTGATGTTCGCCAAACCAGGCTTCATCGAAACCGATCGTGTCCATCAACTGAACAATCTCGGTATCGCGCTGCAACGCATAGGTCGGATTATAGTTCACCGGCAGGTGGTGAGGCGGCAGAAAGGCCCCGAAGCGCATCCGTCCAGACATCGCGTAATCTCCTTGTTTCGTTCGAACCGATCGGCGGCGGGCTTCCGCCTAATGCTGTTTGCAAGGCGACATTCATGGCTGGGGGATTGGTGGGTGCTAGACCAGGGTATAGCCTCCGTCGACCTGGGTCAGTGTGCCGGTCATAAAGGTGGATTCGTCGCTGGCGAGGAACAACGCGAGGTTGGCGATCTCGCTGGCGTCGCCGATCCGGCCCATCAAGGTCGCCTTGGCGGCACCGGCGATATACTCTGCAGGCATGCCCTGGGTCATGCCGGTGTCGAACACGCCGGGCAGGATCGCATTCACGCGGATGCCTTCGGCGGCATATTCGGCGGCGGTCAGCTTGGTCAGCATTGAAACGCCGCCCTTCGAAGCGCAATAGGCCGGCATCGCCGGGAAGGCGACGAGCGCCGCCATCGACGAGGTGTTGATGATCGAGCCGCCACCGCCTGCGAGCATCAGCGGGATGGCATGTTTCATGCCCAGAAAGACGCCGCGTAGATTGACCGCGATGATGCGGTCGAACACATCCTCATCGCACTCCGCCGTCCGCGCGATCGGACCGCAGATCCCGGCGTTGTTGCACAATACGTCTAGCCGTCCGAAGCGGGTGATGGCAAGATTAAGCATCGCCTGCACATCGGCGCTGATCGAGACATC
This sequence comes from Novosphingobium sp., assembly GCA_031372185.1. Classification (GTDB taxonomy): domain Bacteria; phylum Pseudomonadota; class Alphaproteobacteria; order Sphingomonadales; family Sphingomonadaceae; genus Novosphingobium. The sequence continues at coordinate 16,408 of JANMKT010000013.1, read as the reverse complement.
GCAATGGACGGCGCAACAGGCATCGCCAAGCCGTCGTGCAACATCGTCCTGCCCACCCGAGATATCGGCCGCGACGACCCGCGCCCCTTCGACGCAGAACCGTTCGGCCATGGCGGCACCAAGCCCCGATCCAGCCCCGGTCACCACCGCGACCTTACCTGCGAGACGTCCGCTCACCGATGCACCATCAAATCGAGGGGGGCTGGTCATCGCCCGCTCAGAACTTGAACCGGGTTTCCGCGAGGAATGACCGCGGCGAACCGGGGACGACCGTGTTGAACTGGAACAGTTCCCCGGTTGCAATGCCGCCGACATAGTATACGCGGTTGAAGGCGTTCTTGAGATGGGCAGACAACGACCATCCGGCATCTCTGTCTTCGATGCCGAGGCGGAAATTGACGAGCGTGTAGCCATCGACGTGCGCGCCCGGGCTGCGATTGCCGGTTGATGCAAACCAGAATAGCGACTGCGCATAGAGGTCTGAGCGCAGGCTCAATTCTATCGATTTACGGACTGGGACAGTAATTTCACCGAACACAGAGCCTGACCATTTCGGGGTGTCAGGATAGGTGCCGAACAGCACCGGTGCGCCGCCGCCGATCGACACGAAGCTGTCGGTAAAGCGCGCATTGGTATAATTGAGTGCCCCGCCCAAAGTGAGCCACGAAGACGGACGGATCGATCCATCCAATTCGAAACCGGAAACTTTTGAACGCGGGACGTTGACGGTGACTGCGGCCGGGGTCGAACCAAGCAGCGTATAGGCAACGCGTTGCCCATCCTTGATCCAGTTTTGATACAAGGCAATATTGAACTGGGTCGCAATGCCGCCAATCTGGCCGCGATATTTGAGCCCAATTTCCGCGTCGGTCAGCGTTTCCAGATCGTATTCATTGCCGCCCGCCGATCCCTTCCCCGGCACGGGGTTCTGGATGCCATTGTAACCGCCGTTCTTGTAACTCCGGCGCGAAGCGACATAAATCAGCAAGTTGGAATTGACTTGCTGCTGGATGCCAAGTGTCCAGCTGACGTTGCCAAAGGATTTCTGCTGGTCAAAATCGAACGTCGCCCGAACAGCAGGCGGTTCAAGGTAGGCGGTGTCGGCAGGCAGAGTCTCGAACCTTATCTTTTCATGCGTGTAGCGCGCACCGATCGTGATGCCGAGGCCTTCGATGCCGGTTGCCTCGCTGAGATCGTAGGTGCCCTGGCCATATCCCGCGTACATATCGCGCGTTGTTAACTTGTTGTAATTGGTTGTAACTATCAACGGTGCGAACTGGAACAGCACGCTGGTGGTCACGTTCTCATTGGTTTCGTGCGAATAAAACCCGCCGATGACATAATCGAGGTTGCCGCCGAATGTCTTGCCGACCAGCTGCAGTTCTTCCGAATACTGGCGGGTGTTGTCGTTCTTGCCGCCATCACCGTTGTCATCAATGCCATAGGGCGTGCCGTCGATGTCGCCGGCAATACCGTTCTGGAGATAGGTATAGCCGAAGATGTTGCGGAGTTTGGTGTCAGCTCCAACATCGATCGACGTGATGTTGGAAACGATGATGTTGCGACCGCGATATTTTGCCGGCCCATCGGATTCGATTTGGTATGGGCCGCGCGCTTTCTGCGTCACCAGATAGGAAGCGAGGCCGCCTGGATCAAGCGTGGGGTTGGCGGCAGCATAGGCTGCGGCGCAGTTGTTGGTGGTCTGGTTGCATCCTGCCGCACCGCCGGTGAAGCCGTTAACCAGGGCATTAAACAGTGGCTGATTGCCAAAGTTTGTGAAGGCGATCAGTGGAAGAATGCCAGTCGGCTCCAGGCTGTCAATGAGGCCGCTGAGGCTGTTGCCGCCCGAATGCAGATAATCGACCACCAGATCGTTCGAAATCGTATCCGACAATTGGAAATGCAAACTGCCACGCAGGCCGTAGCGATCGACATTGCCTGCCCGTGTGTTGTTGAACAGGTTGCGCTGATACCCGTCTCGCTTCTCATAGAAGCCGGCGACGCGGGCCATAACAGTATCGCCCACCAGCGGAATATTCAGGGCGCCTTCGAGCTGGCGCGACTTATAGTTTCCGAGCCGGCCGCTGACGTAACCGCCGAACGTGTCATCAGGCTTGACCGATGTGAAAAGAACCGCTCCACCTGTGGAGTTGCGACCGAACAGCGTGCCCTGAGGCCCCTTGAGGACCTGGACCGACTGGAGGTCGTAGAACGCCGATGAGCCACCACCCACGCCATCGAGCTGGACTTCGTTGAAGTAGGGCAACACGCCCGGGCGGGTATCACTGAACGCGTCGAGCGACTGGCCGCGCAAGGCATAGTTCAACTGGTTGGAATTATATCCGGCCCGGATGGTCAGGCCTGGCGACGCTATCTGAAGGTCGGACTCGGTGACGATCGCCTGGCGTTGAAGTGCACTGGCGCTCAACACACTTACCGCGACCGGGGTCCGCTCAAGCGTTTCCGAGCGGCGCTGCGCCGTAACCAGAATGACGTCTTCGGCCGCAGCATCTTCTGGCGCGGCTTGCGCAAAGGCCGAGGTTGATTGCAGCGCCAGGATCGCCGTCGTAGCGCAGACCAAAGTTGAAGCGCGCATAGCCATTTCAATTCCCCTTACCATACGAAATCCATGCAGATTTCACCCTTGTGATTTGATCGGCAAACCCTCCATTCCGCACGCAGAAGATGCGGGATTTGCACAACCATCATGGTCTGTGTGTGACTTTAATGAGCTGCATGGATAGCTTTGCAACACCTGTGTTGAATAGTCAACACTATCATTGACAGGCAAGATATGCCTGCTTCGGGCGGTTGCCGCTAAGGGGTCCGATCAAAGCGGAAGCCCTCATAGCCAGCGGCGGCGATGCGTTCCAGCTGGCGGCGGTATCCGCGCACTCCGCCCGAGTATGGCATGAACACCCGGGGTTTCCCGGCAATCTCGGCCCCAGTGTAGTAAGACGCCGCTTTGGGGTAGAGCGTTTCCTGGGCGCGCTGGTTGACGTGCTCCACCCAGTCGCGCTCGGCCTCGGGGGTCGCTTCGATGGCAGTGCTGCCGCTGGCATCCGCATACTGGATCAGCACTGCCAGCCAATCGACTTGCTGTTCGATCGACAGGATCACATTGCTCAGCAGCGAGGGGCTGCCGGGGCCGACCAGGACGAACATGTTGGGAAAGCCGCAGACGCCAAGGCCGAGATAAGTGACCGGACCCGCCGCCCATTTGTCGCGCAGGCTAATCCCGTCCCGGCCGATAATTTCCGGGCGGAGCAGCGAGCCGGTGAAGGCATCGAAACCCGTCGCATAAATGATGATATCCAGCGGGTAGCTGGCATCCCGGGTGCGGATTCCGGTTTCTGTGATGGCCTCGATCGGGGAAGCCTTGATATCAATCAACGCGACATTCTTGCGGTTGAAGGTCGCGAAATAGTGGCTGTCAACCGAGGGGCGCTTGGTCCCGAACGGAAAACCATGCGGGGTCAGAAGGGCGCAGATGGCCGGATCCTCAACCTGCACTGCTATCTTGGCGCGGATGAAGGCTGCCGCTGTTTCGTTCGAGGCTTCGTCCAGCAGGATGTCCTTGTAAGCCAGCGCGAACCCAAAGCCGAGCCGGTCCCACGCAGCTTGATAAACTGCGGTTCGTTCCTCGGGCGAGGCATCGGATGCCGAGGCTCCGTTGGGAATAAACCCAAGACCACTGGGCGAATTGAGCGCGCGTATCCGGCGCGCGCGATAATCCGCCTTCACAGCGCGATCCTCGTCATCCGAAACTGGCGCGTTTGCAGCTGGAATGCTGAAATTCGCGGATCGTTGAAACACCGTTAGATGATCGGCTTGGGCGGCGATCACCGGTGTCATCTGCACTCCCGACGATCCCGTGCCGATGATCCCGACCCGTTTTCCCGCAAAGCTCTCCGCGTCACGTGGCCACAACGCGCTGTGGTAAATCGCGCCTTTGAAGGTTTCCTGCCCCGGATAATGCGGCTGCTTGGTGGTCGAAAGCTGGCCCACCGCCAAAATCAGATAACGGGCTTCCCATTCACGCCCGTCGTCCGCGGTGATGCGCCAACACTTGACCCCCTCATCGAAAACCGCCCGCTCCATCCGCGTGTTGAAAATGATATCGCGCCGCAGATCGAATCGCTCGGCAACATGGTGGATGTAGGAAAGCACTTCGGGTTGGGTTGCGTACCGTTCGCTCCAGCGCCATTCCTGCTCAAGTCCGGGCGAAAACATGTAGGAATAATCATAGCTTTCGACATCACACCGCGCGCCAGGATAGCGATTGTGATGCCAGACACCGCCAAGATCATCGCTGGCTTCCAGCGCCGCAACCGACAGGCCGGCCGCGCGCAATGTGTAGAGTGCTCGCAAGCCGCCCAGTCCTGCGCCGATCACCAAAACGTCTTTTTTGTTCATCACTTTTACCTTGCTAACCGGCTTTGTGGTTAGAATTTGACCACACAGATCAACAAATATGTTGATACAGGCATAGCCTTAAAATGGGATTTGTTTGGTATTCAGTGCTTCGGTACGAAAATCAACAACTATGTTGACTATCGAATGAGGGTGAGATACCTCACAACCATGCTCTGAGCCGCTGATAAAGGATGAGGATGATGAAGCTCGAAACCCTGATTTACGAGAAAGCGGATCGGATCGCGACCGTCACGCTGAACCGTCCTCACACCGGCAACGCGATTTCGCGGCAATTGCGCGACGAGCTTGATCTGGTGATGGACGATCTCGACGAAGATGATGAGACGCGCGTCCTGGTGATCAAGGCGAACGGCAATCATTTCGGGACGGGCTATGATCTCAAGGAATTTTCATATCTGTGGGATGCCGACAGCGCGATCAATGAGGTCCAGCGCCGCCCGCATCGCCGCAATCCGGTCTGGTCGCGGCGCGAGTTTCACCTGTCGCGCGAACGGTGGATGCGGCTGTTCCGCTTGCGCCAGTGCACGATTGCGGTGATTCACGGGCACTGTGTGGCAGGCTCTCTCGATCTGATCGGGGTTTGCGATATTGCCTTTGCCGCCGAAGACGCGCTGCTCGGCCAGCCCGAAGCCCGCGCCATGGGGGAGCTTCATGTTTTTGCGATGTGGCCCATCCATCTGGGCATGCGCAAGACCAAGGAATGGCTGTTCACTGGCGATAACATGACCGGGATTGAGGCGGCTGAGCTGGGTCTGGTCAATCGCGCGTTGCCGCGTGACGAGGTTGAAGCGGTCGCGATGGCCTATGCCAGGCGCGTCGCCAATGTCCCGCTGGACGCGATTTACAGCCATAAGGAAGTTACCAATCGCTGGTTTGAAGCGGCGGGGATGCAGGCCGGTATGGCGGCTGCCAATGATCTTGATGCGCTCGGTATTGCCGGGCCCGGCATGGAGGAGTTCACCAAGGTCTGGCGCGAAGGCGGTGTGCGCCCGGCCGTGCGGATGCGCGATGCGCCGTTTGCCCCGCACCGCACCTATCTCGATGCCTATGCGGCAGAGCGTGACGGCGGCGGCAAAACCGACGAGTGAGCATTGAGGGTGAGCGCAACGGCCCATCAGATGCTCTCGGTCAGTGATCGTCAGGGCGCGCTCACCGCGCGGTTTCCGCAGTGGATTGCGCGGACGCTTGATGGCATGCTGGATGCGGCGGCAGCGGAATTTCCTGACCGTCCACTGGTGATCACCGATCAACGGACATGGACATACCGCCAGGTCCAGGAATGGTCCCGCCGCCTTGCGGCCGGCCTCACTGCGTTCGGAATCAAACGCGGCGATCATATTGCGCTGGTGCTGGCCAATTATCCTGAATTCGTGGCGCTCAAATTTGCGATTGCGCGGGTCGGAGCGGTGGCGGTTCCCATCAACATACTCAATCGCCGTGACGAGCTCGGCTATGTGCTGGCCCAGTCGGATGCGGTGATGCTGGTGACGATGGATGCTTTCCGCGGCCTCGACTATCTCGCCATGCTTGATGAGCTGGCCTCAGGCTGGGAGCAGAGCGGCGGTGGCACGAACTTGCCGCGGCTTCGCGATGTGGTGGTTCTCGCGACCGGCGCGATGCCGGCCCGGGGGGCGGCAACACAGTTTGATACGCTGGGCGGCGCGGCCGCCGAGTTTGAGCCTGGCGCTGCGCCCGATCCGGGTGCAGTTGCCGATATTATCTATACTTCCGGCACAACCGGTGCCCCCAAGGGCGTCATGCTCAGCCATGATCAGGTGCTGCGCACTGCCTATGCCAGCGCTTATGCCCGGGCGTTTGAGGATGGCCGGCGGATCATCTTTTCGCTGCCGATGTATCACGTCTATGGCTATGGCGAAGGTCTGCTTCCGGTGCTGTTTGTGGGCGGGGCGATCATCCCGCAGTTGAAGTTCGCTGGTCCCGCGATGCTTGAAGCCATCGCCTTGCACCGCGCCACCGATGCCCTGCTGGTCCCGACGATGACGCTGGCCGTGCTCGACGCTGCACAAGCGGGAGAGTATGATTTGTCTTCGCTTGTCTCAGTCATCTCATCCGGTGCCCGCGCGCCAGAACGGGTCTGGCGTGAGATCAGATCGGTCCTTGGTGTGTCGGAGATTACGACCGGCTACGGGATGACCGAAGTCACCGCGTCGGCAACAGTGACGCGGCCGGATGACCCATTCGAGAAGCTGCTTGTCACCAACGGCTGCTTGCGCGACGCCGGGGTTGCGGGCGATCCGGCGATCGGTGGGCGTCTGGTCGATTACCGTGTGGTTGATCCGGCCAGCGGAGTGGTTCTGCCACCCGGTGAAGTCGGCGAATTGAGGGCAAGGGGACCCGGCGTCATGCGCGGCTATTACAACAAGCCAGACGAAACTGCCGCAGCCTTCGATTCCGATGGCTGGCTCCATACCGGCGATCTTGGGCAAATCGATCAGGACGGATATCTCCAGCTCGTCGGCCGCCTGAAAGAATCCTATCGCTGCGGTGGCGAACAAGTGTTGCCAACCGAGGTCGAGGATTTGCTGACCTCGCATCCGTCAGTCACACAGGCGCATGTCGTGCCGGTGCCGGATCTGCGGATGGGCGAGATTGGCGTTGCTTTTGTCGTCATTGGCCAAGGCACCAAAGTGTCTGCCGATGAACTGCTTGCCCTGGTGTCATCGCGCCTCGCCCGGTTCAAGGTTCCCAAGCATCTGTTTCTGGTCGATACTGCTGCGATCCCGACCACCGCGTCGGGGCGTGCCCGAAAATTCCTTTTGGCCAAGCAGGCAATCAGCATGGTGGAAGTGCTATGAGCGAGGAGCGGGGCGCCAGCCCGCGCATCGCCATCGTTACCGGCGGCGCGCGGGGAATTGGCGCAAGCATCGCGCTCCGCCTGGCGCATGACGGCCATGATATTGCGGTGCTCGATCTTGATGCAGCTGCCTGTGCCGAGACGGTCAGGGCGATCGAGCAAGCCGGTCGCCGCGGGTTTGCGGTCAGTGCAAACATCGCCGATGAAGCTTCGGTTCAGCGCGCGGTCGCATTGGTTGTCGACGCACTTGGAGCACCCACCATCGCCGTCAACAATGCCGGGGTCTTGCGCGACCGGACGATTGGCAAAATGAGCGCTGATGATTGGGACACCGTCATGAATGTCAATCTGCGCGGTGCCTTTCTCGTCAGCCGGGAAGTGCAATCCCATATGCGAGGCGTCGGCTGGGGGCGGATCGTCAGTATGTCGAGCACAGCCGCGCTGGGCAATCTGGGCGAGGCGAATTATGCGGCGGCCAAGGCCGGCATTCAGGGTTTCACTAAAACGCTGGCGATCGAACTTGGCCGTTATGGGATCACCGCGAATGCCGTTGCACCTGGCTTTATTGAAACGGCAATGACCGCCGAAGTGGCGGCGCGAGTTGGCATTTCCTTTGACGAAATGAAACAGCAGGCCCTGCGCGACAACGTGGTTGGCCGCATCGGTCAACCCGCTGATATCGCCAATGCCGTTTCCTTTTTCGTTGACGAACGATCAGGCTTCGTAACCGGCCAAATCCTGTATGTTGCCGGGGCACCACGGGGATGAGCGGTGCGACTGGCAAGCGAGTGCAGGATCAACTATCGAGCGGCGCTATGACGAAGAACGACAAGAGCATTGCTGCGCCCAGACCCAGCGGTATCGGTAAACGCAGAACCGCAGCGCGCGAGGATTCCAGCGCTTCGCATCAAGCCCGGCGCAAGGAAATTGGCGAAGCGGCGATCCGCGTTTTCAACCGGCTTGGCTTTCAGCGCGCGAGCATGACGGCAGTTGCGGCTGAACTCGATATCGACCGGGCCTCGCTCTATTACTATATTTCGTCAAAAGAAGAATTATTTGACGAAATTGTCCGTGCTGTCGTCGAACGCAATGTGGCACTCGCGAGAAATATTCAGAGAAGCAATATGAGCCCACACCGCAAATTGAGTGATCTTATCATTGCGGTGATGTCATCTTATGGCGAACATTATCCATTGATCTATATCTACATACGCGAGAACCTCAGCCATGTCAGCGACAAGCGTTCCGAGTGGTCCCGCTATATGCGCGATCTGAACACCCAGATGTCTGACGCTGTGGTTGCGATTGTCGAACAAGGCTATGCTGACAAGTCGTTCCGCAATGTTGGTTCCTCCAAGGTCGTGGCTTACGGAGTGCTGGGGCTGGTGGGGTGGACGAATCGCTGGTTCCGCCCGGAAGAAAGTGATGTCAGCGCCGAGGAAGTTGGCAAGATCTATGCCGAGATGGTCCTTGCCGGGCTCGAATCGCCCTATTTGCGATGATTGGCCAGCTGAGCGGAAAAACGGCAATTGTCACCGGGGCTGGGCAGGGCATCGGCCGCGCCGCCGCGATTCTGTTTGCCAGCGAAGGTGCGCAAGTGGTGGCGGTTGACGTCAATGGTGCCGCGCTGGCCGATCTCAATGCTGAGTACGGGTGCCAGCCGATCGTCCTAGATCTGACTGACGCGGCGGCCATTGCCGCATTGGCTGAACAGGTGGATGCAGTGGACGTGCTGTTGCTTTGCGCCGGCCATGTTGCTTATGGCACGATCGAAGAGTGCAGCGATGCTGACTGGGCATTTTCATTTGATCTCAACGTCACGGCCATGTTCCGAATGATCCGCGCGTTCATTCCCAGGATGATTGCGCGTAAAAGTGGCTCAATCATTACCATGTCATCGGTTGCAAGCTCGGTGCGCGGCGTCCCGAACCGCTTGGCCTATGCTGCGACCAAGGCCGCAATCATCGGGATGACCAAGGCGCTGGCCGCCGATCATGTCGGGCAAGGCATCCGCTGCAATGCGATTTGTCCTGGAACTATCGAGACCCCGTCACTCGAGGAGCGGATGCGCGCCAGCGGCGACTACGCAGGAACCCGCGCCGCCTTTGTCGCGCGCCAACCGATTGGCAGGCTCGGGCGACCGACCGAGATCGCCCAGCTGGCGCTTTATCTCGCAAGTGACGCGTCGGCTTTCACCACCGGTCAATGCCATATCATTGATGGTGGCTGGTCGAACTGAAGCTGATCGAAGTGGCTTGATACCCATGGGTATGTTCACTATACCGATGGAATGTTGAACAGCCGAATCACTATGCTTTTAGCCGACTGGAGGCGCTGGCGTGGCTAGTGTCTCGACTTTTCTGTCTGGTGTGAAGATTCTGGACCTGTCCCACTATATTTCCGGACCCTTTGCCAGCCTGATGTTGACCGATATGGGCGCGCAGGTGATCAAGATAGAACCCCCGCGCGGGGATGAAATGCGCAGCCTCGGCCCGCGCGATACCAGCGGCGAACCAGTGTTCTACGGCGCTCTCAATGCTGGCAAATCCCTGCTCCGCCTTGATCTCAAAACCGAAGCCGGCCGAGCCAGAATGCTCGAGCTGATCACCGATACTGACGTACTGATCGAGGGCTTTCGTCCAGGGGTAATGACGCGTCTGGGCCTCGATTATCACGTGCTTCAGCCGCTGCACCCAGCGCTGATCTATTGTTCGATCAGCGGCTATGGAACCACTGGCCCGCTTGCCCCAAGCGCGGGGCATGATGGCAATTATCTGGCAGCAAGTGGCATCCTTGATCGCAATGGCACAGAGAAGCCGGCCTTCTTCGACCCGCCGGTGGCCGACATGGCCGGCGCTCTGTTTGCAGCTGTCGCCATATTGGGGGCGCTCAATGGCCGGAACCGGACCGGTGAGGGCACGCATATCGAGCTTGGCCTCGCCGATACGCTGATGCCGTTGCAGTTGCTGCAAATTGCCGAATGGGGCGCGAATGCGACAGTGCCGACCCGGCAATCGACCTACCTTAACGGCGCCGCGGCCTATTATCAGGTCTATCCTACGGCTGACGCGCGACATGTCATGCTGGGGGCGGTTGAACCAAAATTCTGGCGCAATTTCTGTGTGGCTGCGGCCCGCGAAGACTGGACCGGTCGCCATGATGAAGCTTTTCCGCAAAACGCACTGATCGCCGAGTTGGCCGCTTTTTTCGCGCAATCCACCGCCGCGCAGATTGCCGGGCGGTTTGATGGCCTGGAATGCTGTCTCTCGCCCGTGCTCGATCTGGGCGAGGCGCTCACCTCGCCCCAGGTGCAAGCGCGCGGGCTGGTGCGCTCAGCACCAGGCGGATTGCAAGCGTTGTTCCCGGCAACTTTTGACGGCGAAATGACCGCGCCGCGCACGCCGTTGCGCGCATTTGGTGGCTTATGACCCGTAAGATCGACGCCCTGATCGTTGGCGCGGGCTTTGCCGGCCTTTACGCGCTCTATAAGTTGCGTGAGATCGGCGTGGTCGCGCATGCCGTTGAAACGGCAGACGATGTCGGCGGCGTCTGGTATTGGAACCGCTATCCCGGCGCGCGCTGCGATGTCGAGAGCTTGCAGTATAGCTATTCGTTTTCAGACGATCTCCAGCAGCACTGGGACTGGACCGAGCGGTTTGCCCGGCAGCCTGAAATACTGGCCTATCTGCGCCATGTTGCTGACCGGTTCGATCTGCGCCGCTCGATCTCGTTTGGCACCAGTATCGTGTCGGCGGTGTTCGATGATGCAGCGCAGCACTGGCATGTTCGCGATGACCAGGGCGAAGAAATCATCGCCCGCTATTGCATCATGGCGAGCGGTTCACTTTCGGCGTCACGCCTGCCCGACCTGCCGGGAATTAAGGATTTTGCCGGGCCGGTGCTGCACACCGGTGCCTGGCCAGACGATGCCCCGGATTTTGCTGGCAAGAATGTTGCCGTGATCGGGACGGGATCATCGGGCGTCCAGGCGATCCCGCAAATTGCCAAGCACGCAAAACAGCTCTTTGTTTTCCAGCGCACCCCCAACTTTGTCATCCCGGCGCGCAACCAGCCGCTCGCGGCCGAAGCGCTGGCGGAGTGCAAGGCCGAATATCCGGCGCTTCGTGCCCGCGCCAAGCAGGTTGGCACCTTGTATGACTTCAGCGAGACCCCGGCCTTTGCGGTCAGCGCTGCGGCCCGCGAGGCTGAATATCAACGCCGCTGGGATCAGGGTGGGGTCAATTTCGTCCATGCCTTCAAGGATATCATGACCGATCTGGCGGCCAATCAGACCGCCGCCGATTTCGTTCACGCGCGGATTCGCGAAGCTGTCGATGATCCCGTGATTGCCGAGCGGCTGTGCCCCCGGGATTATCCTTTGGGAGCGAAACGGATTTGCGTCGGCGCTGATTATTATGAGGCCTATAACCGTCCCAATGTGACCCTGATTGATCTGCAAGCAACACCGATCACCCAAGTCAGCGCGCAGGCGATCCAGACCAGCGATGCGACCATCCCGATTGACCTGATCGTCTGCGCGACGGGCTATGATGCCTTGACCGGCGCGCTGGCGCAGATTGACATTCGCGGGCGCGGTGGGGTTTCGCTGACCGACAAATGGGCGGCGGGGCCGCGCAATTATCTGGGGCTGATGTGCGCCGATTTCCCCAACATGTTCATCATTACCGGGCCGGGCAGCCCCTCGGTTCTGGTCAATATGGTGGTTGGCATCGAGCAGCACGTGGATTGGATCGCGGATTGCATCACCCATCTTGAAACCAGCGGTGCGGCAAGCATTGTTCCTGCAGTGGCCGCCGAAAGCAAGTGGGTTCAACTTGTCAACGATGAGGCCGCCCTGACGCTGTTTCCCAAGGCGAGCTCCTGGTATCTGGGCGCCAATATTCCCGGCAAGCCGCGGGTTTTCATGCCCTTTGTTGGCGGGATCGGGCGCTACCGTGCTATTTGCGATCAGGTTGCCGCCGATGGCTATTCCGGCTTTGAAATTTCCCGAGGAGACTGACATGCCGCTTCATCCCAAGCTTCAGGCGATCGTCGATATCACCGCCGCCTTGCCGCCGATGCAAACCGTGCCACCCGAAACGCTGCGGGCAAATTACGAAACGCAGGCGGCGCTGGCCCCGCGTCCTGATGTGGCGCAGGTTGAAGATCGGCTGATCGCCGGCCCGCGCGGTAATATCCGGGTGCGGATATACCGTCCTGATCTGGCCAGCGGACACCCGGTCATCACTTATTTCCACGGCAGCGCTTTTGTCATTTGCAGCATCGATACGCATGACGTGCTGTGTCGCCACCTGTGCTTGCGCGCCAATGCGGTGGTGGTGTCGGTCGATTATGGCCTGGCCCCGGAAGCGGTTTTTCCGGCTGGCCCGGATGACAGTCTGGCTGCGACATTGTGGGTGGCCGAAAGCGCCGCCAGCTTTGGCGGCGATCCGCAGCGGCTGGTTGTGGCGGGCGACAGTGCGGGCGCGACAATGGCCATCGTGACCGCCATGCGTATGCGCGATGCAGGCGGGCCGCCGATCACTGCTCAAATTCTGATCTATCCGGTCACTGACTATCCCGATCCCGCGCCGCCTTCCTATAGCGAGCGGGGGGAAGGGTGCGGGCTAACGGCGGAAGCCATGCGCTGGGGCTGGGATCTTTATCTCAGCAATCCGGTCGATCGGAGCCATCCTTTCGCTTCGCCGCTGCGGGCGGAAGATCTTGGCAATTTGCCCCCGGCCTATATCATCACGGCTGAGTATGATTTGCTGCGCGATGAAGGCCAAGCCTTTGCCAAGCGTCTGACCCAGGCCGGCGTCGATACGGTGCTGGTTCACTATGAAGACATGAACCACGGCTTCATGGGCATGGTTGGCGGGCTTGACCGCGCCGATGAAGCACTTGCCACTGCATGCGATTGGTTGGCGGCCATGGAATGACACAGCATTTCGCGGTCATCGGTGCTGGCGCTGGCGGGCTATGCGCGGCCAAGTACCTGACCGCGCAAGGCATTGCGGTGACCATCTTCGAGGCCGGATCGCGGATTGGCGGGCTGTGGGTCTACAACAACGACAGCGGGATGAGCCCGGCCTACAAATCGCTCCACATCAACTCGGAAGCGAAGGTCAGCAGCTTCATCGATTTTCCGTTTCCCGATGACGCGCCGCTCTATCCTGATCACACCGAAATGAGCCGTTATTTTGAGCGTTATGCGACGCAGTTCGATCTCACCCGGCGGATCCGGTTCAACAGCCGGATCGCGGCGGTCAAGCCCAGCGGCGAGGCGTTTCAGATCACGCTTGAAGGCGGCGCGACCGAGATGTTTGACGGGGTGATCATTGCCAGCGGCCATCAAAGCGTGCCGCGCCACCCGCCGCAGATACAGGGCTTTACGGGCGATTATGTTCATGCCCATGCTTACCGTGTGCCCGCGCCATTTGCTGATCAGCGCGTACTGGTAATCGGCCCGGGCAACAGCGGGGTTGATATTGCGGCCGACATTTGCACCGTGACTGCGCATACCGTTCTATCGGCGCGCTCGCCGGTGCTGATCATGCCGCGGATGATGTTTGGCCTTCCCAATTCGCGCACCTTGCTCAAGCTTGAGCGGCCTTTCCTGCCCTGGAAAGTCCGCGTCTGGATCCGCACGGCGCTGACCCGGATGTTCCACGGGCGAATGGAGCAATGGGGCTTTCGCACGCCCACAACCCGGACCCACCCGATCAGTCACCCGACACTGATTTCGCAGATTGCCTGGGGGCGGATTACGGTGAAGCCGGGGATCGCCGGTATCGCCGGCAAGACGATCAGCTTTACCGATGGCAGCGCAGCAATTTTCGATGCGGTGATCGCCGCCACGGGTTACAATACCGCCATTCCGTTTCTCGCCGACGAAATTTCACCCGTCGAAAGCGAAACCACCCATGTGGCGCTTTACAACCGGGTAGCCCATCCTGGGGTTGATGGCCTTTATTTCATTGGCTTTTTCGATGCGACTGGGGGTAGCAACATCCGGATGATGGACGATCAGGCCGCTTACATCGCCGCGCTCATTACCCGCGCAGTCAAGCGCCCCTCAGAAAGCGAGATGCTGGCCGCAATCGCAACCGAGCGGGCCTGGGCGGCCAGTCAATTTCCCGATGCTCCGCGCTATGGTCTGGAACTCGATCCGCGGCGTTACCGCAGCCGCCTTGCGCTGGACTATGCGCGCAATCGCGTTAAACGGCGCGCCTGACATGGCGACGCACCCGACAATCAAAGCTGAAGTGACTGCGCTCAAGCGCGAGCGGACGATTGGGGCAGCCGCACAGCTGTTCTATGATCGCGGCTATGAGAAGACCACATTGGAAGCGGTCGCCGAGACATTGGGGGTTACCAAGCCGTTCATCTATGGTCATTTCAAATCGAAGGCTGAATTGCTTGCCGATATCTGTACCCGCGGCGTCAGCGCGTCGCTGGTGGCGATTGATACGGCGCTAGAGCTTGAGGCCAGCCCAACCGAAAAACTGCGCAATTTTGCGCGCGATTTCCTGCTCGCCGTGCTTGGCAACCAGCGTAATATCGCGATCCTGACGCGCGAGGAAAAGAATCTTGAGCCAGCGGACTTTGACCGGCTAAGCGCGCTGCGCCGCGAGTTTGACCGCAAGCTGGTTTCGCTGCTGCGCTCAGGAATAGAGGCAGGCGAGTTCCATCTGGCCGATCCCTATGTTGCTGCGCTCTCGATTGGCGGGCTCGTTAGCTGGGCCTATGTCTGGTATCGGCCGCATGGGCGCTTGTCGCTCGATGCCCTTGCCGATGAAGTGTCGGCGCTCATTCTTTCGATGGTCGGCGTCAAGACGTAGCGAAGGACCGTTTGAGCGGTGCGCGCAAACCTAGCACCGCGATGGCCGCGATCATCAGGCACACAACGCTGCCAGCCAGGGCATAATCATAAGATCCAAAGCGGTCATGCAAACGACCGATCAGGAACGGGCTCAGGCCAAATCCAATCGAATACATGCTGTATAGCCAGCCATAGATCGCACCGAACGCCTTTTGTCCAAACAGGCGCGACGTCATGTAAGCGAGCAGATCAAGCTCTGCGCCAAGCAGCAATCCAATCAGGGCCACCGCAACCAGGCCAAAGCTCAGGCCGCCAATGCCCAACAACGCGATTCCCGTGGCTCCCATAACCAGCACGACTACTGAAACAAGCGGCGCTGGGAACCTGTCCAGGCACAGGCCGATCGCCATGCGGCCAATCGCGCTGGCAATCCCGACAATCGAGGCAAGCCGCGCGGCGGCCCGCGCATCGGCCCCCAAATCCTGAAACAGCGGAATCAGATGAACGATCATCCCGCCAACGCCAAGCGCCATGGTAAGCGCCAATGCCGATGCCAGCCAAAAAATTCGCGTCCGCCGCGCCTCGCGCATCGTCAAGCCCGCTGCGGGGTTGTCGCTGGGGGCAGCCATTGCGGCACGGCGCTCGGACGGCCCAAATCCGAGCCAGACCACTGGCGCGACAAGCATCGCCAGGCTGCCGATTACCCAATATCCGGCGCGCCAGCCAAAGCTGCTGCTGACTTCGGTAACCAGGTTCGGCACCCAGAAACCGGCCAGCCCGGCGCCTGTCAGCGCGATGCCAAGCGCGATCCCGCGCCTCCTGTCAAAACCTGCGGTAATCGGGCGAACCAGCACAATGGGCGTTGACCCAACCCCGAGCATCGCGATGAGGAAATAGGCGAGCCAGAAGCCGGTCAGATTGCTCACCAGAAAGGTCATCGCGATGACCGCAAGGCCATAGCCAAGCAAGCTCAGCGAGCCCACGGCAGCAGCTCCAAACCGGTCACATAATTGTCCGGCAACTGGCCCGAACAGGAAAACTGCGAAAGTCAGCACCGACACGGCAAAGGAAATGCTGCCGCGGTCCCAGCCGAATTCGGCATTGAGCTGGCCGATGAACGAGCCGAGGCTGTAAATCATCACCGCATTCATGCTGGTGGTCAGGCCAAGAAAGGCGCTGAACACCAGCAGTCTATGTGTTTAGTCCCGGCATTTGATGGTGTAATATTCAGCCATCAATGGAAGGACGCACTATGGGACAGATTCTACACGGGAGCGCCCGCACGACAGCGGCAGTCCGTCGAGCGATACAACATAGTCAAGAGAGCCTGA
>JANMKT010000009.1:0-14390 GCA_031372185.1 Novosphingobium sp. | reverse complement strand
ACGCCGAATTTCGCGCCTTCCTGGGCCAGCGCCTTGGTAAAGCCGTGGATGCCCGATTTGGCCGCAGCATAATTCACCTGGCCGTATTGGCCGGCCTGACCGTTGATCGAGCCGATATTGACGATCCGCCCCCAGCCACGTTCGCGCATGCCGGGAAAAGTGGCCTTAGCCATGTTGAAACAGCCGCCAAGGTTGATCCGCATAACGTCGTGCCAGTCGTCGTAACTCATCTTGTGGAGCACACCGTCGCGGGTCACCCCGGCGTTATTGATGACGATATCGATCGGACCGTATTCGGCAGCAACCGCCGCGCAGCCCGCCATCGCCGCTTCGTGATCGCCGACATCCCAGCAATGGGCAGGGATTCCGGTGGCCGCCGTGAAGGCCTTGGCCTTTTCCGCGTTGCCGCCATAATTGGCGATGACAATGTGACCCTGTTTCTTGAGCCGCAGGCAGATCGCCTCGCCAATTCCGCGGGTACCACCGGTTACGATTGCGACACGTGCCATAATACCCTCGCCAAAGTCATTTTACGTTACGGCATGTGTAGGCATGGCTCCATGCTCGGGCAAGCACCATGCATACGTAAATGGATAACGGAAAATTGCGCTTAGAAGCGGAACTGGGTGCCAACGTAGACGGCCTGGCTGTCTTTGCGGCTGTCGGTCAGCGGGACCAGCCGGTCACGTTCCGAAGAATAGCGCACCCCGGCGGTAACATTGAGATTGCGGGTCAGCCGGTAACTGCCACCCAGATCCACTGTCTGATCCGCCTGGCCCTGGAAAGTCCGCGGGGCACGACCGGTATTTGCTTTTTCGTCCAGCGCGATCCGCGGGCTGAACCGGGCTGGATCGCCCTTGGCCGTCGTACCCGGCTTGTAAGCGGCGAGATCGGGCATATCGATCTTGTCGGCAGAGATACCCAGGTTCTGGGCAAACGTCTTATAGCCGCGTGATGTCCCCAGGCTGTAGCTATCGGGGGTCAGGCGAAGCAAGGATGCGCCCGAATCGGTATCGCTTTTGGCCAGTTGCGAGCGGGCGCCATAGGCGTGGGTATCGACCCTGACCGCCACTGTGACCGACCGATCGAGGCGCGACGTTGTCGCCGCTGGCGTAAACCTGAACACTCGTCCCTTGGACAGGGCGCGAACCGTAATGCTGCGGGCCAGCCGCGGATCGACCGCGGCAGGGACGAAATTGCTGCCTGCGATTTGGGGGCTATCGAACAGTTGCTGTGGTTCCAGCCCGCTGGATACGGCCAGCACGGCACTGGGCAACGCCAGCGCGGCAACCGTGGCGGACAGCAGCAAAGTCGTGGCACCACTGCCCCGCTTTTTTGCCTCGCCTCCCGTCAGGCCCACGTCTCCTGCCAAGACTGCGCCGACGAAGGCTCCGGCCATTGATGTTCCGCTCGCCACTGCCACTTTTCCGAATCTCGATCCCCAGCATGAGCCAGCCTGTGGGCCATCTCCATGATCAATCCATGCGCCAATACCACAAAAAGCCAAACGGATTCTTGGCTTGCGGCGCTTAATCGCACCTTAACCGCGCGGCCTTGCGCGATGTTCATGGCGCGTTCACTGCCCAAACCGGCAAAAGACGGGCCACAGCGCACTTGCCGCCTTCGCCGCTGCGGCTATAGAGACGCATCATAATGCACGGGTCTTGGCCTGGCACCTCACGATTGGCCAACTGATGGCGACTGAACGGGATTTGGAAAACACGATGACTGGTAGCACTTCCACCGGCCGCAACACTCTCCGGTTCCTGGCCAATTTTCAACTTATGAGCCGCGCGGCGCTGATCAGCTGCGCCGCGCTCGCGCTGGCCAGCTGCGGCGGCAAGGATCGCCCCAAGGCTGATCTGGCCGCCTCGAAAGTGACCACCATCGGCGTCAACAGCTATCTGTGGCGCGCCAGCCTTGAGGCTTTGTCGTTCATGCCATTGCTCCAGACCGACAGCTCCGGCGGGGTGATTGTGACCGACTGGTATGCCAATCCGGGCAATCCGGGCGAGCGGGTCAAGGTAACCGTCACCATCCTCGATCAGGATTTGCGCGCCGATGCGCTGCGGGTCGCCGCCAGCCGCCAGGTAGCGCAGGGCGGCGGGTGGACCGATGCCCCGGTCCAGGCGGCCACCGTGCAAAAGCTTGAGGATATTATCCTGACCAAGGCCCGCGATCTGCGCCGCAGCGCAATCAAGTAAGCGGGTTCAAGTGATTGCGCCCAAGTGATTGCGTCTTCCTCGGCTTGACCGGGGACCGCTGGCCTCATCGATGCCACCTTGCGCCGATGAGGCCAGCGATCCCCGCTTGCGCGGGGATGATGAGCAGTTAGAGGGACGGGCATGACTATAGACCGTTTCGATCCCGCCGCTGCCGATCCGCGCTGGCAAGCCGTGTGGGACGAGCGCCAGTGCTTCCGCGCCGACGATAACACCGCGCGGCCGCGCAGCTTCGTGCTGGAGATGTTCCCCTATCCTTCGGGGCGCATCCATATCGGCCATGTCCGCAATTATACGATGGGCGATGTGCTGGCCCGGACCAAACGGATGCAGGGCTTTGAAGTGCTCCACCCGATGGGCTGGGATGCCTTCGGGATGCCGGCCGAAAACGCCGCGATGGAACAGGGCGTCCACCCCGGCGGCTGGACCCGTGCCAATATCGAGGCGATGAAAAAGCAGCTAAAACGCCTGGGCTTTGCGCTCGACTGGAGCCGCGAACTGTCCACTTGCGAGCCCGATTATTACGGCCACGAGCAGGCGCTGTTCCTCGATCTTTATGCCGCTGGCCTCGTCTATCGCAAGGAAAGCGCGGTCAATTGGGATCCGGTCGATCAGACCGTGCTGGCCAATGAACAAGTGATCGACGGGCGCGGCTGGCGCAGCGGCGCGTTGGTCGAAAAGCGCAAGCTTTCCCAGTGGTTCCTCAAGATCACCGATTTTGCCGACGAGCTGCTGGACGGGCTGGACACGCTGGAGGGCTGGCCGGAAAAGGTCCGGTTGATGCAGGAAAACTGGATCGGCAAATCGCAAGGAGTGGAGTTCGCATTCGCGCCGCTGGTGCCGTTGATGGACCCGATCAGGGTTTATTCGACACGGCCTGACACGATCTTCGGCGCAAGTTTCGTAGCTGTCGCGGCGGAGCATCCGATTGCACAAGGCTTGGCGGCGACTTCACCGGAGGCGCAGGCCTTTATAGAACTGTGCCGCTCGGGCGGGACCACTGCCGCCGAGTTGGAAACGGCGGAGAAGCTGGGCTTCGATAGTGGTCTCAAGGTGGCCCATCCGTTTGACGCGGGCATCACCCTGCCGGTCTATATCGCCAATTTCGTGCTGATGGATTACGGCACCGGCGCGGTGTTCGGCTGCCCGGCGCATGACCAGCGCGACATCGAGTTTGCGCGCAAATATGGCCTGCCGGTGATCCGCGTCGTGGCAGACGGGGATCAGACCGACCCGGTTTTCACCGGCAACGAGGCCTACACCGGCCCGGGTGTGGTCGTGAACTCGCGTTTTCTCGACGGCATGACAATAGACGCTGCCAAAGCGGCGGTCATCACCCGCGCCGAAAGCGGAGGCTGGGGCAGTGGCAAGACAGTCTGGCGGCTGCGCGATTGGGGCGTCTCGCGCCAGCGCTATTGGGGCACGCCGATCCCGTTCATCCACTGCGAGGTTTGCGGGATCGTCCCCGTGCCCAAAAAACAGCTCCCGGTTATACTCCCTGACGACGTCGACTTTTCGGTTCCCGGCAATCCGCTCGCCCGTCACCCGACATGGAAACATGTCGATTGTCCAGCTTGCGGCAAACCGGCGACCCGCGAAACCGATACGCTCGATACATTCGTCAACAGCTCGTGGTATTTCCTGCGCTTTGCCAGCCAGCCAGCCGACCGTCCGTTCGATCCCGCAGGCATCGCCAAATGGCTGCCGGTCGAGCAATATATCGGCGGGATCGAACACGCGATCCTCCACCTCCTTTATGCCCGCTTCTGGACCCGCGCGCTGGAACGGATTGGCCTGATCGGGGTCAAGGAGCCGTTCGCCAGCCTGTTCACGCAGGGGATGGTGACGCATGAGACTTATCAGCGTCGATCCACGACAACCGTCCACACGACAGACGCGTCCGGATCCAAGTCAGAAGAAATGACTGTGGAGCAATGGATCGAACCAGCGCACGTTGAGAAGCGCGAAGACGGAAAATACTACGTCAAGAATACTGACGACAATGTAATCGTCGGCCGCACGATCAAAATGTCCAAGTCCAAGAAAAACGTCGTCGATCCGGACGACATCATCGCCCAATATGGCGCGGACGCCGTCCGCTGGTTCATGCTGTCCGACAGCCCGCCCGAGCGCGATCTGCCGTGGTCGGAAGCCGGGATCGAGGGCTGCGCGCGGTTCGTCCAGCGGCTGTGGCGGCTGTTTGGTCAATATGATGCCGGGGCCACCGGTGAGGACAAGGCGCTTGACCGGAGGCGCGATCAGGCGGTCCACGCGGCCACTGCGGACATCGCCGCACTCGGCTTCAACAAGGCGGTGGCGCGGATTTACGATCTTGCCAATGCCATCGACAAGGCCCGGCCCAGCGCCAGCCGCTCCGCCGCGATCCGCACCCTGCTGCTGCTGGTCGCGCCGATGATGCCGCATCTGGCCGAAGAGGCTTGGGCGATGATTGGCGGGGAAGGCCTGATCGCCGAAGCCGCCTGGCCGAGGCCCGACCCGGCGCTGCTGATCGAGGACGAGGTGACCATCGCGATCCAGGTCAAGGGCAAGCTGCGCGATACGCTGACCGTCGCCAAGGGCCTGCCGCGTGAAGAACTTGAAGCGCTTGCTCTGGCCAGCGACAAAGTGCAGCGTGCGCTGGAAGGGGCCGAGGTGAAGAAAATGATCGTAGTGCCCGACCGGCTGGTAAACATCGTCGCATGAGGCGTATCTTCGCCTTGCTGATGCCATTGCTGCTCGCCGCTTGCGGGCTCCAGCCAATGTATGCCGGCGGGGGCAATGGTGCAGTGGCGCAGGGGCTGGCCGGGATCGAGGTTCCGCCGATCGAGGGCAAGGGCGGCTGGCTGGTCCGCAATGCGCTGGTGGACAGGCTTGGTTCGGGCAATGCTTCGGCCCGCTACCGGCTTGACGTTCGGCTGGATGACAAGCTTGAGGGGCTGGGCCTGCTGTCCGATGATACCATCGGCCGCGAACGGCGGACACTGCGCGCCCGCTATCAGCTGGTCGATGCCTCAAGCGGCGAAATCATGCTGGATGCCACCGCCGGCTCGGACGCAGGCATCGACATCGTCTCGAGCGAATATGCCACCATCGCCGCCGAACAGACCGCGCTGGAAAACCTTGCCCGGCAAGTCGCAGACCGGATCGTCACGCGGCTTTCGCTGCAGCTCCGCAAGAGCAAGTGAAGGCAACCCAAAAGGACTTCAACGGGATCGCCGCGCGCGCCGCGCGCGGTTGTAATGTATTCTTCTTTTGCGGACCTGATGAAAGCGGCGCGCAGGATGCAGCGGCACGGATAACCGCCATGCTGGAGGACCCCGGTGAGCGGATCGAGCTTTCCGGGGGCGATTTACGCCGCGATCCAGTGCGGCTGGGCGATGAAGCGCGCTCAACTTCGCTGTTTGGCGACAAGCGCCACATCTATGTCCGCGCCAGCGGTGATGAAGCGCATGATGCAGTCGAAATCCTGCTGGGCGGCGAGGCGGAAGCTTGCCCGGTGCTGATTCTCGCCAGCGGGGCGAGCGACAAGTCGCGAACCGCCAAGCTGCTTGCCGCGCGCCCCGATGCGCTGGTCGCAATGTTCTATCCGCCAGACCTCAGATCGGTGACCGAGGCGGTGCGAAATATGGCCGATGGCGCAGGCGTGCGGCTGGGCGGCGATCTGGCCGAGCGGATTGCCCGGGCTGCCTCGCTCGATACGCGGATTGCCCAGTCCGAAGTGACCAAGCTGGCGCTCTATCTCGATGCCGGGCCAGAGGGTCCGCGCAGTGCCGATAGCGCGGCGTGGGAGGCGATCGGCGCGCGGACCGAGGATGATGGCTTTATGACGCTGGTCAATGCAGTGCTCAGCGGGGAAAGCGCCAGACTGGCAGGCGAACTGCGGCGGATGCGCGAGCTGGGGCTCAATCCGGTCGGGCTGCTGCTCGCCTTTGAGCGACGGGTGGCCCAGTTGGCGCAGATTGCGGCGCGGATCGGCCCGCGCGGCGATGCGGCGGCGGTGCTCAAGGCCGAAGTCGCGGCGCGGCGGATCTTCTGGAAGGATGAGCGCGATATCACCGTCCAGATCAGGCGCTGGCGCGGCAAGCGGCTGGCCCGGCTGGTTGAGCGGCTGGTTGAGTTGCACCGGGTGCTGCTGACCAATAGCCAGAATGCCGAACTGCTGCTCGCTCAGGGGCTGGCGGACATTGCTCGGGCTGCGGTTCCGCGCGGCTGACCACAATTTTGGCGTTACCACGGCTTGCGCATCGCCGGCGAGCGAGGCAGAGGCAGCGCGTGTCCGAATTCCCGGCGTCGCGCGGTGTATCCGATGATCGAACCTGCCCGGCCGCTCGATCGACGGCGGCTGCAATCTTATCTGGCGTTGGTGCTCGCCGATATTCTGGCATTATTTGCCGGATTCTCGAGTGCAGGCTATTTGTACCTGGGGAATCTGGGGCTGCAACAGTCGGCGGTCCTGGCCCAGCTGGTACTGCCGATCTTCCTGACTGTCGGCCTCTATAACGGGGCCTATTCGATTTCTGCGCTGGCCAATGCAGTGCATGGTACACTACGGGCCATGCTGGCGCTTGCAATCTCGGCAGCGGCGGTTGTATTCATTGCCTTTTATACCAAATCGAGCGAAGAATTCTCGCGGCTTAGCTTTACCAGCGGGATGCTGCTGGCGGCATTCAGCATAATCTGGACCAGGGCCCAGATGCGCGCCTTCGTGCGCTGGCGGTGCGGCCCCACCATCGTTAACGAGCTGATTCTCGATGATGGGGGTCCAGCGATCGAACTGCCCAGGGCGCTGCGTATTTCAGCCCGCGACCATGACCTTGCTCCCGAGCTTGACAATCCGGTTCAACTCGACCGGATCGGTAAGGTTCTCAACAATATCGATCGGGTAGTGGTCAGCTGTCCGCCAGAGCGCCGGGCGGCCTGGGCGATTATCCTCAAGGGGGCGAATGTCTCGGGCGAGGTCCTGGACGATGCCGTCTCGCAGCTGGGCGCGCATGGCGCGCGGGTTGCAGGCGGGCATGGCTGGCTCAGGGTTTCGGTCGGGCCGCTGGGCCTGCGCGCCCGGCTGGCCAAGCGAATGTTCGATGTAGCGCTGGCGGGCGGCGGACTGGTCCTGCTGTCACCGATCTTGCTGCTGGTCGCGCTGGCGATCCGCCTTGAGGACGGTGGTCCCGTCCTGTTTTTCCAGCGCAGGGTTGGGCGGGGCAATCGCTTTATCAAAGTGATTAAGTTCCGCAGCATGGCGGCGGATCGCAGTGATCATCAGGGAGATACTTCGACCGCGCGCGTTGACCACCGAATCACCCGGGTCGGCCGGCTCATCCGCCGCACCAGCATCGATGAGCTGCCCCAGCTGGTCAATGTGGTGCTGGGCGATATGAGCCTGGTCGGGCCAAGGCCGCATGCGCTGGGCTCGCAAGCTGGCGAGAAGCTGTTTTGGGAAGTGGATGCGCGCTATTGGCAGCGCCATGCGCTGCGGCCTGGGCTGACCGGCCTCGCCCAGGTGCGCGGCCTGCGCGGCACGACGGAGCAGGAATCCGATCTGGCCCAGCGCCTGAACGCCGATCTTGAATATCTCGACGGCTGGTCATTGGGCCGCGATGTAACCATCCTGGCGGCGACGCTGCGGGTGCTGATTCATCCCCAGGCCTATTAGGGTTAATTTCGCTAATGCAGGCGTGAACCCAGGTGCGGCAGTTTTGCCGCAGTTATGGTTAATTTGGCCCAAACCCGTGGATTCACACTGTATTAACTGGACACAGCTATTTACCCTGCGATAAGTACGCGTCATTCGAAATAATGTTTCAAGGGTATCGCCAAGTGACATCGCAAATTATCGTAGCCATTGCTGCTGCAGGTCTGTTGGGCGCTGGCGTCGCATCGGCGACTGAAACGCGTTCCTTCGGCGCGCTCCCTTCCCAGCTAGTGATAGCCGCTGATAGTGGCGGTTCCGGTGCGGGCGGTGAATGCCGCGTCGATGTGGTCCGTAATGGCGCCCCGGGAACTGCCGATATCACGCGCCTGGTCATGAACAATGGTGGCTGCGTCTGCACGATTTCGACCGGCCCTTCGGGTAAAGCCAACGGCTCAGCCGAAGCGATTGTTGCTGCGCTGCTGCGGGATCGCAGCTGCGATGGCGCGCCTGCGCCGGGCAACGCAGGCGGTCAGGCAGCCGGGGGTAGTGGCGGGGCTGCAGGCACTGTCCTTACAGTTCTGGTCGCTGCCGGCGGCGCTGCCGGGCTGGCCATCGCGTTGGGCAAAGACAGCAAGGGCTAATCAGCTTTGCGGCGGATTTGCGTCGCTCCGGCTTTCCTCTTGCCTAGCCAGCTATGCCCGTGGCAGTAGTTCAACCCCCTGATTTATCCCGGCTTTCGTCAGATTTTGGGCGAGGGATAAGTCCGCCTTCCCTGGCTGGCCTGGTGGCGGCGTTGTTCCTTGGTGTGGTGATCATGCTGGGCGGGGGCGGCTCACCCAACCCGCAGCCAGAACTCATCCTCCAGCTCATCACTGCGTTGCTGCTGGCTGGCTGGGCTGCCACGCTTGCTGTCAGGGCTTACCTCAGGCAGCCCTCAACCCGGTTGTCCCGGCCGGCCGTGCTGCTCGGTGTCGCCCTTGTTGCAATTCCCCTCATCCAGTTGATCCCATTGCCGCCAGTCCTGTGGCACAGCCTGCCGGGCCGCGCGGGGGAACGTGCCGCCCTTGCTCTGATCGGCCAACAGGACAGCTGGCGTCCGCTGACTATCTCGTCTGCGCGGACGATCGCAGCGGGGCTTGCGCTTATCGTCCCGCTGATTGTCATGGTGATGGTTGCTTCGCTCGGTCGCGCTGGACGGGCCATGATCATGGGGTTGATCGCGGGGATCGCGCTGCTCAGCCTGGTGGTCGGCGCTGCGCAAATGTCTGGCGGGACTGGCAACTGGCTGCGCTTCTACGTTCCGGACCAACCATTCCTGAGCGGTTTTCAGGCCAATCGCAACAGCAGCGCAGACCTGCTGCTGGTCGGCTATCTGGCCCTGAGCGCGGCGATGTTGGAATGGATCGGCCTGCGCCGGACCCGCGCCGAGCAAATCCGCTGGCCGCTGGTGATGGCCGCGCCTTTCCTGGTGTTGATGCTTGGCATCGTTTTGACCGGCTCGCGCGCTGGTATGATGCTGGTTCCGTTGGTCGTAATTGCGCAGCTGGGAATCTTTCAAACCCATTTGACCCTTTCGCGGAGAGTTGGTCTGACGCTGCTGGGGATCGTGACCGCAGGCGCAGCCCTGCCACTCCTGCTGCGCAATTCGGTGATTGCAGGCATTCTTGCGCGGTATGATTTTGCTGGTGAGTTCCGCCCTGAATTGTGGAAAGATTCGCTCTACAGCCTCGGTCAATACTGGCCGTTCGGGGTTGGACTGGGCAATTTCGTCCCGGTGTTCATGGCCGGCGAACGGCTTGAGGTGGTCGATCCAACCGTTCCGAACCGGGCCCACAATGATTTCCTCGAATTCGTGATCGAAGCTGGCCTGCCGGGGATTGTAGTGTTCGCGATCTTTGCCGCGATCTTGATGGGCCTCGCCCGCAAGCACTGGCGCAGCGGGGTTCCGGGCGCGCGCGCTCAGGTATGGTTTGGCGGGGTCGTGCTGGTCGTCCTTGGACTCCACTCGATGGTCGATTACCCCTTGCGCTCTATCTCGTTGGCGGCCATCGCAGCCGTCGCTGCCGCAATGCTTTTGCCGATGCCGCGGCAGCAATCGGGTAACAATGAATCAAAGGTTCAATAGGCAATGAATTTTTTCTCCCGCCAGATGCGCGCGCTTGCGGTGATTGCGCTGCTGGCTGGTTGCGCCAGCGGGGGTAAAAACAATCTGCCAACCGGCGATGCGGCCTATGCCGTTGTTCCGCAGGCCGATTATGCCGCGCCGCCGACCGCTTACCGGATCCACCCCGGTGATGAATTGCAGGTGCGAGTCTTTCAGGAACCAGATCTTAGCGTTGACAAGCTCAAGGTCGATGAGGTCGGCCGGGTTCAGCTTCCGCTGGTTGGCGACATGATTGCGGCCGATAAGACCACGGCGGATCTGGCGGCAGAAATAACCATGCGGCTGGGCACGCGCTACATCCGCAACCCCAGTGTGGTGGTCAATCTCATATTATCGCGCGCCCAGACGGTCGCGGTTGAGGGTCAGGTCGGTCATCCCGGGGTCTATGAGGTCGGCACGCAATCCACCCTGCTCTCAGCTCTCGCCCAGGCGCAAAGCCCGACCAAGACAGCCAAGCTGGATGAAGTTGTGGTGTTTCGCACGGTCAACGGGCGCCGGATGGGCGCGCGTTTCGATCTTGGTGCAATCCGCAACGGCAGGGCCGCCGATCCTCAGTTAATCGGCGGCGATGTCGTCGTCGTGGGTTTCGATGCCGTCAAGGGGGCCTTCCGCGACTTCCTGGTTGCGGCACCGTTGCTTTATGTTTTCAGTTACTTCTAGTCCCGTCAGGATACAGTCGTGAATCAGCTGGCCCACCCTCAAGATGTGGCGTCCCTCGCCGAGCGGGCCGTTACTCTTGATCATTTGTCGAACGACGACATTTATGGTGAGGGCAAGCGCCCGGGGTTTGACATCCGCTATTATGTCTCGCTGGTGCGGGCCAACATTGTGCTGATTGCCGTGATGCTGGGTGCGGCGCTGGCGCTGGCGGTGGTGACGACGATGCTCCAGACCCCGCGCTATACCGCCAGGGCCAGCGTTCAGATCAACGATCAGTCCGAACGCATCCTGAAAGACCAGGAAGATAGTTCGGCGAGCGTCAACGCATCCTACGATGTCGATCGCTTCCTCCAGACCCAGATCGACATTCTGAACAGCCGCGGCCTCGCCGTGCGCGTCATGCAAAAGATGGGCCTGACCGGAAACGCGCGCTTCTATAAGTCAGTCCAAGTCGAAGCCCCGGCTCCGGGGGCTGACCCCCGGATGGTCCGTGAGCTGACCATTGCCATGCTCCGGAGCAATCTTGCGGCAAAGCTGCCGCGCAATTCACGCGTTACCGCGATTACCTTTGAAAGCACCGATCCGGAAATGTCGGCGCGGATCGCCAATGGCTTTGCCGGCGAGTTTATCCAGGCCAATTTGCAGCGCCGCTATGACAGCTCGGCCTATGCCCGCGATTTTGTCTCCAATCAGCTGGGCGAAGCCAAGGCCCGCCTGGAAACTTCGGAGCGCGCGGTGAACAGATATGCCCGGGAGAACGGCTTGATCCGCACCCGGGATGCGATTCCTGCGCCGGGGCCGAACGGAGCTTCTCAAACTGGCGGCGGCAGTTCGGTGACCACCGCCAGCCTGCTTCAGACCAACTCGGCCGCCAATGATGCGCGTTCTGCCCGCATCGCTGCCGAAGGCCGCTGGCAGGCGATCGCCGGAGTGCCGCTGCTGAGCGCGCGCGAAGTGCTGTCCAATGCCAGCGTCCAGCAGCTGACGACCGAGCGCGGCAAGATCGATGCGGCGCTTGAGGAAGAGCGGGCCCGGCACCTTGAAGATCATCCCACGGTCCTGCAGCTGCGGGCGCAACTTGGCGCGATTGACGCCCAAATCCAGCGGACCGCGCGCAGTGTCCGCGATTCAATCCGGGCCGATTATCTGGCCGCCGCATCAACCGAACAGGCCCTCGGCAATCAGGTCGATCGGCTCAAGTCGGAAACCTTGGCCGAGCAGGATCGTCTGGTGCAGTATAATCTGCTGGCCCGTGAAGCTGATACCAATCGCGCGCTGTATGATGGGTTGCTCCAGCGCTTCAAAGAGCTGAACGCCGCTGCTGGACTCAGCGCCAGCAACATCTCGATCATTGACGAGGCCGAAACACCAACCTCGCCATCCTCGCCCAATTTAATGAAGAATATCGCCTTTGCCCTGTTCGCTGCAACTGTGCTGGCGATGCTGGTCGTATTCCTCAAGAGCCAGTTTGACGACACTGTGCATGTTCCCGAGGATGTGGAGGGCAAGCTGATGTTGCCGCTGCTCGGCGTGGTGCCCAAGACCCGCGGTGATTCGCCTGAGCAAGAACTGCTCGATCCCAAATCGCCGATCAGCGAATCCTACAACTCGCTGCGCGGCGCACTGATCTATGCCACCAGCCACGGCCTGCCGCGTACGCTGTTGATTACCAGCTCTCAGCCTGCGGAAGGCAAGACCACCACCAGTTGGGCAATCGCCAATAGCCTGGCCCGGATGGGGCGGCGGGTGGTCTTGCTCGACGTCGATTTGCGCCGCCCTTCGCTGCACCACAAGCTTGACGGTGAAAATGGTCGCGGGATGTCGAACTTGCTGACTTCTGCGGATCCAGTGCTGAGTGCGGTGCGGGAAACCGGCACTGAGAACCTGTCATTGATCACTTCCGGCCCGATCCCGCCGAGCCCGACGGAACTGCTGAGTTCCGCCCGGATGGAAGCGGTCCTTGCTGAGCTGGCAGCAGCTTATGACATCGTGATCCTCGATTGTCCCCCGGTCCTCGGCCTGGCTGACGCACCGTTGATGTCGGCGCTGGTCGAAGGGGTGATCTTTGTGGTCGAAGCTGACCGTGGCCGGCGCGGTTCGCTCAAGGCTTCGCTGCGCCGCCTCCGCGCGATGCAGCCAACAATTCTGGGCGCGGTATTGACGATGTTCGATGTGTCGAAGGGCAGCAACCGCTATTCCGAATATTACGGCTACGATTATTACCAGTACTCCGGCAAGGACAAAGCCAGCACCAAGGCCGCAGCCTGAGGTGGACCGGGGCAAGGATCAACCGGTACCTGCCTCACGCAAGCTGCGGTATCTGGCTGCAGCCTGCATAGTGATTGCCGCATTTGGACTGGGCGGGCTTGCCTTGCTGAGTGGGATGGATCGGTTGAGCCTGTCCGATGCGCGACTGGTGGGGAACAAGCCTGCATTTATGTCTCCGGTCGCCGCGCGTTCGCTAGCCCGCCAGGCATTGGCCGCAAATCAGCCGGATCAGGCCGAAGCATGGGCTCGCCGTGCGGTAGCCGCAGAGCCGCTTGACCCGGGCTCGTCCGCCCTGCTGGGGGCAGCCTTGTATGCGCAGGGCCATTTGGCCCGCGCCGATGATGCCTTTGTCGTGGCTGGCAGGCTTGGCTGGCGTGAGCCGATTACCCAACTTTACTGGATGCAGATCGCGCTCAATCGGGGTGCCACCGAAATAGCTGCGCAGCGGCTTGATGCGGTGCTTCGCCAGATGCCCGGCTTTCCGCAGAGTGACCAGCTGCTTGGCCAGTTTGCCAATAACGAGGCCGGGCGCCGTGCCCTGGCCGCGCGGCTCTCGCGCCGCCCCGCGTGGCTGGCCACTTTCATCAAGCCATCTGCGGGAATTGATCCCGGGCAGCTGCGCGAGCGCGCCGCGGTGCTTGGTCTGTTGGCACCACAGGCGCTCAAGTGTGACGAAGTAGCAACGTTGATCGATCGCTTGGTGCAGCAAGGCGATGTTGGCCAAGGCTTGACCATGTGGCGCTCAGCTTGTTTTGTCGGAAGGGCACCGGGGCTGATGCCAGACCCCGGCTTCGCCGGCGCGACACTTGGCGAGCAGCGAACCCTGTTTGATTGGAACTTCCCAGCCGATGCCGATGTCAGTCTTGAGCTGCTGCCGGGTGCGGGCGGGACGCAAAAATTGCGAGCGAGAGTCACCGCAGCCAGCTCGCGTGCGGTCACGCAGCAATTGCTGGCTTTGCCTCCGGGAGGCTATCGCCTGTCGTGGAGCGCGAACGATGACAGCGGCGCCCCGGCGGCGCGTTTTGCGGCCAGTCTGGGTTGCGGAACACCGCAGGCAGGAGGCACTCCAGCCACGCTGGTGGATCTGCAACAGGCACGTTTCAGTGTCGATCTCAATGCCGATCCGGGATGCCCCGGCCAGCTATTGGTCCTGTGGCTCGCTCCCGGCAGTGAGGTCACTCTGAAGGATTTGCAATTATCGCGGCGCTGATCCGATTAGAGCGTGATGCGAAAAGTGGGAACCGGTTTTTCGTAATAAATCACGCGACAATAAAGAATTATAGAGCTTGATCATCACGGATACTCTATGTGTTTAGTCCCGGCATTTGATGGTGTAATATTCAGCCATCAATGGAAGGACGCACTATGGGACAGATTCTACACGGGAGCGCCCGCACGACAGCGGCAGTCCGTCGAGCGATACAACATAGTCAAGAGAGCCTGA
>JANMKT010000006.1:0-5000 GCA_031372185.1 Novosphingobium sp. | reverse complement strand
CTACGCCAAAAGCGTGGTCCAGGCGGATTTTGAGGAATCGGGTGACGAGGATGTGGTCCGCAAGCTGATCGGCGATCTGATCTCGGCCGGGATTGAAACCAGTGAGGCCGATGTCCGCGCTGCGCTGGAAGCCAAACAGGTTGAAGCCCGCCGGGCGCTGATGGGCGAAGTCTGACCATGGCCATGGCCGCCGCTGAAATCGAAGCGCTGATCCGCGCTGCCCTGCCCGATGCCCAGGTCGCAATTACCGATCTGGCCGGTGACGGCAACCACTATGCCGCCCGCGTTACCTCGCCCTCATTTGTCGGCAAAAGCCGGGTTGCCCAGCACAAGCTGGTTTATGATGCGCTGGGCGGACGGATGGGCGGAGAGCTTCACGCCTTGCAACTGACCACCGCCGTTCCCAATTGAACGTCTAGCCCACTCATTTCCAGGTTAGTTCTGTCATGACCGATACCCCCAATTCCAATGTTGGTGCCCGCCTCACCGGAATCGTCAGTTCGAACGACGTTGTGCTGTTCATGAAGGGCACACCGCTGTTCCCGCAATGCGGCTTTTCGAGCAAGGCGATTGCAATCCTCGATCATCTTGGCGTCGCTTATGAAAGCATCGATGTGTTGCAAGACATGGAAATCCGACAGGGTATCAAGGCCTTTTCGGATTGGCCAACGATCCCGCAGCTCTACGTCAAAGGCGAATTCGTTGGCGGCAGCGACATCATGATGGAGATGTTCGAAGCTGGCGAACTACACGAGCTTTTGGCTGAGAGCGGACTAAGCCCCGCAAGCTGATCGCGCGGCGAGGCTTGTCCTCGTCCATTCCCCGAAATTGCTGCGATCGCTGGTCGATTGACCGGCATGCCGCGCCGCGATTAAACCGATGTTCAGATTTTTGGGGAGAAGCGCCTCGGGGAGGCGGGGCCGCGGAGACTAGGGGTGCGGCCCCGCCTCAATTCGAGACTGCTTGGGGGTATAACCATATATGCATCTTGCGTGCCAAACTTCAAAAAGCACCGAAATCGGTGGATTTTCAAACATCGCCTCCCGAACTGGCCCGCTTCAGTGTAAAGTTTATCGACATGGTCAGGATTCGATTAATGCTTGGCAAATTGCGCCGGGCACCGCACGGTTAGGCGATGGATAGTACAGACGAATATGCCGAACTCGATGAAGCGCCGCCTGCCACCCCGGCGGCCACGCTGGTTATCTTCCGCCGCAACCCTGATCTGGGCTTGCCCGAACTGCTTATGGTCCAGCGCTCGGCTGAAATGCGCTTTGCCGGAGGTGCCGCAGTATTTCCCGGTGGCCGGGTCGACGCGGCTGATTTCCAACTAGCCGAAACGCTTGGCGCGGCGGATGCGGAAACCCGCGATGAATGGGCTGCGCGGATCGCCGCAGTGCGCGAAACGATCGAGGAAACCGGGCTGGTCGTCGGCATCCACCAGCGCGCAACGCTGGAACAGGCCCAGACCGCACGCGCGATGTTGCACCTGCATAAGGAGCTGGCACCAGTCCTGGAAGCGATGGGCTGGACGCTCAACCTTGCCGGGCTGGTCGCCTTCTCGCGCTGGCGGCCCAAGCATCGCCACATGCGGATTTTCGACACCCGGTTCTATCTGCTCGATCTTGGCACTGGCGCGGTTGATCTGCTGGTCGATGAAACCGAGAACACCCATCTGTTCTGGGTCAGCGCTGCCAAAGCGTTGCGGATGGCCGATGCGGGGGAGATTCAGGTAATCTTCCCGACCCGCCGCAACCTGGAACGGTTGGCGCAATTTGCGGATTTCGATGCCGCGCTGGCCCATGTCGAAGCCTTCCCGAGCCAGATGATCACCCCTTCGATCATCGAACGTGACGGCACACGATGGCTGAGCATTCCCGAAGGTGCCGGCTATCCGGTTACCGAAGAAGCTCTCGACAGCGTCAACCGGGGCTAAACCTCGTCCCTCCGCTTCAGGGGGGGGGGAGGGGTCTATCCTCTGGACGCCGCGCTTGGGAAGAAACCCCACCCCCTGCCCCTCCCCTGAAGAGGAGGGATGAAGGATATTACGACCCGAGGCCAGTATTGAAAGGACCAACCAAAAAAGCGCCCCCGTATTTGCATACGAGGGCAAGTTCCGGCTGCCGAAGCAACCGGGCGGGTCGCGATGGTGTTCTAGCGGCGCAGTAGTGGCAGGGATGTGACAATTCCCACATGCGTGAGAAAGATTCACCTTCTCCATGGAAACTACTATTATTTCAGGAGAAAATGGCGCGCCCGGCAGGACTCGAACCTGCAACTCCAAGCTTAGAAGGCTCGTGCTCTATCCAGTTGAACTACGGGCGCGCGCAGGGCTGCCTTAAGCATGGTTTGCGCATCGCGCAAATCGGGTTAGATCAGCGCCATGACCGAAACCCTCTCCCGCCTTGACGGCACTAGCAGCGCACGGCGCCATTTCCGTTATTTCGACTATGTAATGGCCGCCTTCGTGGCGATCTTGCTGCTGTCCAATTTGATCGGGGCGAGCAAGCTGGCAACCCTTGGCGGCTATACCTTTGGGGCCGGCATTCTGTTTTTCCCGATCTCCTATGTAATCGGCGACGTGCTGACCGAGATCTACGGCTATGCCAACGCCCGGCGCTGCGTATGGATGGGCTTTGCCGCCATGGCCTTCATGGCCTTCATGAGCTGGGCCGTGGTCGCCATGCCCGCAGCGGATGGCTGGGGCGGTCAGGCGGCCTATGAAAGCGTGTTCGGCAGCACCTGGCGGATCGTTGCAGCCTCGATGATCGCGTTCTGGGCGGGCGAATTCGTCAACAGCTTCGTTCTCGCCAAGATGAAGATCCTGACGCAAGGCAAGCATTTGTGGAGCCGGACGATCGGCTCGACTTTCTTCGGGCAAGCGATCGACAGCGCGATCTTCTACCCGGTCGCGTTCCTAGGGATCTGGTCGAACCAGCAGGTGCTGACGGTGATGGTCACCAACTGGCTGCTCAAGGTCGTGTGGGAAGCCCTGCTGACGCCGGTCACCTATGCGGTGGTCGGCTGGCTCAAGCGCCAAGAGGGGGTTGAGGTATTCGATTCCGGGACCGATTTCTCACCCTTTGCCAAGGCGGATGCAATCTGATCGGCTGATTGGCCCCGCCCTGATTGCGGACGGGGCCTCTCGCCGGGGGGCGGATCAATCGGCCCAATCAATCAGCGATGAGGCCGATCGCGAGGTAGACGATGATCAGCGAGCCGAAGCCGACCAGCGTGCCGATCACCCAGCCCAGGCGGACCAGCGTGACATCGACATTGAAGTAATCGGCAATCCCGGCACTTACGCCCATGAACTTGCCGCGTTCCTTGTTGAGGCGGAAGCCCCCGGTGACGGGTGCGATGTCGCCGCGCTGGTGATCAAGCGCGCTCATGCGACGACACTCAGATGGGTCGAGGCAAGCTGGGCATCATGCGCCTGGGCACTGCCGGGGACGGTGACGGTGCCGCTGATCAAGACCAGCGAAAGGGCAAAGGCGGATACGGCAGCGGCGAAGCGGCTTGTCAGGTTGGGGTTGATCATGGTCTGTTTCCTTCTTGAGTTTGGTGTCAGTGGAGGTTTCCACCGAATACAAATATATATGCATGAGCCGTGCCAAACTGTACGAATGGCTAAAATCTACCATTTCATATCCGACACAAGATTCTTTCACTGCGATGAATATATAAGAGTTAGCAAAATATCCCAACTTTCGGTAATCGCCTTTTGCGTGGTATTACCGCCTCGTCCATACTATCGCCCGGCACCATGGCGCTCGAGCGGATCCTGCTGACTGACTTTCGCAATCACCGCGATACGCGGATCACTGGGACGGCGAAATTCAACCTGCTGATCGGCGAGAATGGCGCGGGCAAGACCAATGTGCTCGAGGCGCTGTCGCTGTTCGCACCGGGCCGAGGTCTGCGCCGGGCAGCGCTGGCCGAAATGCCGGGGCATGCCGGCGATCAAAGCAAGATAAGTAGCGGCACCTTTGCAATCAGCGCCGAGCTGACAAGCAGCGACGGCGCGGTGCAGATCGGAACCGGGATCCGCAGCGAACGTCCGGGGCGGCGGATCGTGCAGATCAATCAGGCCGAGGCAGCAGCGGTCGGGCTGGGCGAATGGCTCAGTGTCGGCTGGCTCACTCCGGCGATGGACCGGCTGTTTGCCGAAAGCGCGGGCGCGCGGCGGCGGTTTCTGGATCGGCTGGTGCTGGCGCTGGAGCCCGGCCACGCCCGCACCGCATCGCGCTATGACAATGCTTTGCGGGAACGGAACCGGCTGCTCAGTGAAACTGTCGAGCCCGATCCGGCCTGGCTCGACGCGCTGGAAGCCCAGTTGGCCGAGGCCGGAGCCACCTTGGCGCAGGCCCGCGCAGGTGTCATCACGCGGCTTGACGAGGCGCTGGCGCTATTGCCGCAAGCACCCTTTGCCCGGCCCACGCTCGTCTATCAGCCCGGCGGTCCGATCGAGCCGGGCGCGCTGGCCGAAGCGCTGGCTGCGGGCCGCCGCCGCGATCGCGCCGCGCAGCGAACCCTGATGGGGCCGCACCGCGACGAGCTGGCCGTGACGATGTCCGGGAAAAACCAGCCCGCCGCCGAATGCTCAACCGGTCAGCAAAAGGCGCTGCTGATTGCGATCACGCTGGCCCATGCCGGGCTCCTCGATGATACACGCCCGCGCCTGCTGTTGCTCGACGAGGTCGCCGCGCATCTCGATCCGATCCGCCGTGAGGCGCTGTTTGAGCGGCTGCGCAGCGGCGGTGCTCAAGTCTGGCTGACCGGAACAGAAGCCGCACCGTTCGCTGCAATCTTGGGCGAGGCCGCGGTCTGGCGGGTTAGCGAGGGGTCGCTGGAGAGGATCTAGGGTCAGGACCTGTTAACCGCACCTTCGAGGCGGCAAAATGGCGAACATATCGGGCGGAAATGCGCGCCGTTAAGACTGGACGTCTTTGCAAGCGTATTTCTGTTCGAGATGGAAGCCATTTTGCCGTCCAAGCGGA
>JANMKT010000113.1:0-36395 GCA_031372185.1 Novosphingobium sp. | reverse complement strand
ACGCTGCGATGGGCCATTTTGGTCAAATCCGCTTGGACGGCAAAATGGCTTCCATCTCGAACAGAAATACGCTTGCAAAGACGTCCAGTCTTAACAGCGCGCATTTCCGCCCGATATGTTCGCCATTTTGCCGCCTCGAAGGTGCGGTTAACAGGTCCTGACCCTAAGCGTGATGCGAAGAAGTGGGAACCGGTTTTCGTAATAAATCACGCGACAACAAAGAATTATAGAGCATGAGGCGATTCAGTTTTATCGCATCATGCTCTAGCCAGACAACTGCCTCTTTATCCGCGCAAACCAAAGCCCGAAGTATTCTTCCGGCGAGAAGATATTTGCCAGCCGGGCCTTTTCGGTGAACCCGGTCGGGTGGGCCAGATCGACGATTGGCCGAGCAGCGCAGTGCATTGCCTCAAGACCAGATTGATAAGGGCTCTGCGGATTGCAGAACACAACGATGTTCTGCCGATACCACCAGCAGACCCCGCTGTTCTGCCAGAACTGCGGGCGGATCACGTCGTAAAGGTGATAACCACGCGCCTGAAACTTCTGCTGCCAGTAAGACAGCGGCTGTTCGTTGACATGGTGTTGTCCGCCCTGCCCCTTGATCGCCGCGGAAAACATGATCGTATCGGACAGGCTGGTCAGATTATCGACAAATTGATCGGCCTGGGGTGCATCGATGTGCTCTGCCACTTCCAGCGTCATCGCAAGATCAAAGCGCTGCGCGGGTGCGAAGGGTTGCGACAGATCGGTGGCGGTGAAGCGATCCGGGGCGATCAGCAGGCGATCCTGGCGGGTCCAGGGGCCATCGCGCCCCGCAATCACGGGCACACCATTGTCCGTGAAACAGCGCAACCACACACCGCGTCCACAACCGATGTCGATTACGCTTTGCGGGGCAGAAGCACCTTGGCAGATCAGCCCGGAAATCAGGTAGGGAACAATCGCAGCTGCGGATTTGGAGGTGCGCTCCAGATCCCGATCATAAAACTTGGTGGTATAGAAAATTGACATCCTGCCCCTCACTCGTGATCGCCGGGACCAGTGAAATTACTGGTCATCGCCCAGCCACTCCGCCAGCGCAGCCAGGCATTCCCGGCCCAGCAGCATGCTGCGCTCAGGCGACCAGCCCTGCGCCGGATCGGGCAGATCATTGTTATCCTTGAACGGCATTTCCAGCGTCATCGCCACCGCCCCGAACCGCTCGGCCAGCTGGTTGGTCGACATGGTGAGGTTGGCCTTGCCCTTGCCCGCCCTGGGATAGCCCAGCCGGGTCTGGAAATCGGCGGTGCGGCGCTCGAGGATGGCAAGGTAGCGGTCATAGCCTGCACCCTGCTCGTCGGTCCATGAGGGGATGCCGTTGAAGCCGGCGATGAACACCGCCGGGATCGCTTCGTCACCGTGAATATCCATCGCCACATCGACGCCGCTGGCGTCCATCGCACTCCGGATTGCCAGCACTTCGGGCGACTTGTTCGAACTCGGCTCGTGCCATTCCCGGTTGAGGTTCACGCCCACCGCATTGGTCCGCAAATGCCCGCGCACCGAGCCGTCCGGGTTGGCATTGGGCACCACATGGATGCGTGCCTTTGCGCGCAGCACCCGCCCGACCGGATCGGCCGGATCGGTCAGGCAGCCAAGCGCGCCTTCCATCCACCATTCGGCCATGGTTTCGCCGGGATGCTGGCGGGCGTAGAGCCAGACTTGGGTCTCGCCCTCACCCATTTCAAGGCAATCGATCGTGCGGCCCTCGATACTGCGACCCAGGCAGCGATAGGATACGCCATCGCTCGCAGCAGTGTCTGCGATCAGATCCTGATGCCGCTCCCACGAATAGGGCGCGAAATAGGCAAACCAGACGAGATCAGCCTCAGCCGCATAGCGGATCGTCAGCGTCCCGCCGTCTTCGGCCTTGTCATAGCTGGAGGCTGCGCGGCCCCAATAGTCCCGGTCTTCGGAAACGGCCGCGTTGTAATCCGGCCAGCCGCCGGGATAGGCCGAGCCTTCCAGCCCGGTGATCTTGAGCGTCAGCTCGCGCCCGGCAACGCCGCAGACCCGGAAATGGAACCACTGGAAAAACTCGGACTGATGATCCTTGCAAATCGCCAGGCGGGCAGTAGCGCCCTTGATGGCGAGAACTTCAATGTTCCCCGAATCAAACGCGGCGTCGATCTGGATGTCGGTCATTTGACCTCGATAGTTTCACCCGAGGTGCCGGGGAAGCCCGCAAACAGTGCCGCAGCCATCTTCGCCGCGCCAAGCTGCGTATCGGCGAGCGGCGAAGTGGCCTTGACCTGATAGCTCGCCCGCCCTTCCCACAGCGCGGTGCCGCTTACGCGGTCCTTGATAATCACGCCAAGTTCGGTCCGGACCTGCTCGGCCGGGCGGCCCGACAGATTGAGCCCGATGCCCAGCCCCACGCCCGACCCATAGCTGCCGGCCTGCCCGCCAACGCCCACGCTGACCGGGCTGGCATTTCGTTCGGGACGATAGGTTTGCCGCGAGAGGCGCAGCACCGCCACCTGCGTGCTGGGTGCGCCCGCCACCGGCTCGCCATAACCGAGCAGGGTCAGCTGGCGGGCGACTGCGGCCTGATAGCTGTTCCATTCGAGCGACTGCGGATCAAGGCCCGGCGCGGCTTCAACCGCGATCGTACCTTTGCCCAGCGCTGCAATATCGGGCAGATGAAAGCGGGTCACTTCGACTGGCCCGGTCGGGGCAACACAAGCCCCCAGCGCCAGCAAAGCGGCGGCAGGAGCAGCAAAACGCAGGAACCGCATCGAAAATTCCTCTAACAACCGAGCCAATTGACCATAGCATGACTCCTCGAACGTTACTCGGCAAGCATTGTCCGGGCGTTAACCCCTTTATTGACCAATCATGCTAGCGATTGCGCCATCATGACCAGCAAACTTCCCGTCCTTGTCACCGGCGGCGCCGGCTATATCGGCAGCCACGCCGTCCTCGCCCTCACCGATGCCGGCTGGCCGGTGGCGGTGATCGACAATCTGACCACCGGGTTTCGCTGGGCGGTGCCCGAAAGCGTGGCCTTCTACGAAGGCGACATTGCCGATGGGGCGCTGCTGGCGCGGATCTGCGCCGAGCAAGGCATCCGCGCGGTGATGCACTTCGCCGGATCGATCATCGTCCCCGAATCGGTGGATAACCCGCTCAAATATTATGAGAACAACACCGTCAAAAGCCGCGCGCTGATCGCGGCAGCGGTGGCAGCAGGCGTGCCGCACATGATCTTCAGCTCAACTGCGGCAACCTATGGCATTCCCGAAGTCTCGCCGGTGCGTGAGGACAGCCCGAAGCGCCCGATCAATCCTTATGGCACCTCCAAGCTGATGATCGAGCTGATGCTGGCCGATGTCGCCCGCGCCCATCCGCTCAATTACTGCGCGCTGCGCTACTTCAATGTCGCCGGGGCCGATCCGCGCGCGCGGACCGGGCAATCAACCACCGGCGCAACCCATCTGATCAAGGTCGCAGTTGAGGCGGCGCTGGGCAAGCGCGCCGGGGTTGATGTGTTTGGCACCGACTATGCCACCCCCGATGGCACCGGAGTGCGCGACTATATCCATGTCTCCGATCTGGCCGCTGCGCATGTTCTGGCGCTGGAGGCGTTGATCGCAGCGCCCGGCGATTCGCGGACGATGAATTGCGGTTATGGCCAGGGTTTTTCGGTGCTCGAAGTACTTGATGCGGTCGATCGGGTCACCAACCTCAAGATCGAGCGCCGCCTTGGCCCGCGCCGCGCGGGCGACCCCGATTCGCTGATTTCCGACAATGGGCTGATCAAGCAGACCCTGCCGTGGCAGCCGAAATACGCCGATCTCGATGTAATCATTGGCCATGCGCTGGCATGGGAGCGCAAGCTGGGCGAGATGCTTGACTTAGCGAGGCCATCCCCGTAACGGCCCCACTTCAAATTCAAGCGGTGAAATGCCGCCCGAGGATATCATGAAGATTCGCAACAGCCTCAAGTCGCTCAAGGACCGCCACCGGGACAATCGCGTGATCCGTCGCCGCGGGCGCACTTATGTGATTAACAAGACCAACCGCCGCTTCAAGGCGCGCCAGGGCTGATGATGCGTCGTCCCGGAGTTGATCCGGGACCGCTGGCCCCCGGGCGCACTCCATGATCGACGAGGCCCGCGATCCACCCTTTCGCGGGGATAAAATCCACGCCGTCGTGTTCGATGTCGGCCGCGTCCTAGTGCAATGGGACTTGCGGCACCTGTTCGTCAAGCTGATCGCCGATCCGGGCGAGCTGGACTGGTTCCTCTCCACCGTCGTCACCCCCGAATGGCATTTCCAGCACGATGCCGGGCGTCCGCTGGCCGAAATGGTCACAGAACGCGCCGCGCAATATCCCGATCACGCCCACTTGATCCGCGCCTATGCGCAGCGCTTCAACGAGACGATTCCCGGCCCAGTGCCGGGCAGTTTCGAGCTGGTCGAAGCCCTCCACCAGCGCGGCGTGCCGCTGTTTGCCATCACCAATTTTGGCGACGAACTATGGGCGCGGTTTCGCCCGGCCTGGCCGGTGTTTGAACGCTTTGCCGATATCGTCGTCTCGGGAACCGAGAAAATCGCCAAGCCTGATCCGGCGATCTACGCTTTGGCCTCCCGGCGATTCGGTCATCCCCCGGGTGAGATGCTGTTTATCGATGATAATGAGGCCAA
This sequence comes from Novosphingobium sp., assembly GCA_031372185.1. Lineage (GTDB taxonomy): Bacteria > Pseudomonadota > Alphaproteobacteria > Sphingomonadales > Sphingomonadaceae > Novosphingobium. The sequence continues at coordinate 31,703 of JANMKT010000113.1, read as the reverse complement.
TGTGATCGCGGCGCGGACCTGCGGCTGGCAGGTCCATCATTTTGTCGATGCCGATATGCTATCGGCAGACCTCAAGGCCCGCAAACTGATCGCCTGACCAGAAAAAGGGCCCCCACTTCGCAGCGGAGGCCCAGTTGTCAGGAGGTGCCTGAGACTTGCGTCAGGCGGCCGCGTTGCAGCGCTGGAGGTCATCCGCGCTCAATTCGCCCCGGGGGGTGGCGAAGCTGGATACGGGTCCGATCTTCCTGACCAGACGGGCGCAGCTGATGGCCGGCCGCGAACTTTCGGCAACCGAGGTGCAGCGATCTTCGGCGCACTTCCACAGCGTTTCATTGATGATTACCTTGCGCGGCGCATCAAGCTTGGCGGCGAGCACGGCGAGATTGCCCTGGCTTGCGCCCTGGGCATGGGCCGGGCTGGTCGTCACCCCGAAGCTGGAAATGGTGCCAACGATGGCCAGACCGGCAGCGATCACGGTGCGTGAAATTGAATGGGCGGCGATAGTCATGTCGATTCCCCTTGGGTTGGGCACGCATCGATCGAAAGGGTCCGGAGAGGAGTTCGAATTGCGTTGCGAATCACTACCTACTCTGATAGGTTTTAAGTTGCAACTAGAAACTGTGCGCTGCAGCAAAGATTTTTTTGTCGTGTAACAAGCCCGCATTGCGTTAGGTTGCACATGGGACAGAGGAAAACTGATGGGCAAGCTGCGCGAACCGCTCGATGAGATCAGAAGCTGCGGCTTGCCGCTGGCGCTGGAAGTCATGGGGGAACGCTGGTCGTTCATGATCCTGCGCGCCGCTTTCAACGGGGTGCATCATTTCGAGGAGTTTCTCAGCGAACTGGGGATCGCCCGCAACATCCTCTCGAATCGCCTTGCCCGGCTGGTCGAAAACGGGATCATGAAGCGCGAACCGCTGCCCGATGATCGCCGCAAGATCGAATACCGGCTGACCGAGCGCGGTTTTGACCTGCTGCCCGCCATGCTCGCGCTGCGCCAGTGGGGGGAGAAACACAGCCTGGGTGTGCCCGCTAACCCGGTGCTGTGCGATGACCGCGATGGCCAGCCGATCCAGGCCATCGCCATCCACGCTCATGACGGCCGCCCGCTGAGCTGCAAGGACCTGCACTGGCGCGATCGCTCCGAACTGGGCGATAAGGTTACTGCATTGCCGAGAGTCGGCGCGCTTTAGGGGGCTGTTTGTATGGCTCGAGCATACGACCGCCGTGCATAATTGACATTTCCCCTGTACGGATATATATATGATCAGTAAGCGGCTTTGGCTGCAACGAGTTAAAGGCGGTGCAACGGAAGTTTACTTTCTGCGCACCGCCGAAACCGATCACTCTTAGGGCCGCTAATTTAGTGGCCCTATGTATTTGGTGCGGTTGCTGACAAACGTCAGATAGACCCCGAACACTCGATAATTCAAATCGCGCCGAGATCGCTTGTTCAATTTGTTGGGCGTCGCTGGCCTGTCGCGCGTTACCAAGTGATCCTTGTCCAGCGTATCGATCAGGGCGTGCAGCACGACAAAATATTGCAACATTTTCTGCCTGCCATCTGTGCTCTTGAGATCGCCCAATGCACAAAGTAGCGGTTCGAGCCAGCGCTTCAGATAGGCGTCGGAATCGGAGCTCTTCACAAACTCTACGAAGTTCATTGTTCTCCCATCGACCAATGCTGCCTCGCCCAACGCGCGCTGTGAAATCCGATCAATCAGCCTGACACGCTTAGATTGCAGGCACGCCAGAAAGGCCTGAGTCTGCTTTCCTCGTGAATTCTTTGCAACAGCAGTCGATAATCCGCGAAAACGTAAGATTTCCGCTTCCGACCAGAATTGAACAAACAAGTAGATCACACTGGCGAAGCCAGTATCTGAAAGGTCGCCCGTATCCACATCGAGGATTGGTATGAAATCCTGCTCAGCCAGTGATCTCAGCTTTCCAACCAACTCGTCCGCTGCCCGTAGCAATGGTTCAAGGCTTTCATCAACGCTATGCAAATGCGCAGTGCGGTCCGCCTTCCAGCTCTTGTATTCCTGATGCGCGATATCGAAGAACTTCAGCGTGGTGCCTCCTCCCAAAGCTGCTGCGAAAAGAGACCACCAATTTTGCACCGCCATTCAGACTCTCCCCTCCCACTAACTCCTCGGCGGTTGCCGCCGATAGCTCAGCGCTTCGGCCACGTGGATCCGCCCGATGATCTCCGCGCCGGCCAGATCGGCGATCGTTCGCGCCACCCGCAGCATCCTTGTATAACCGCGCGCGGAGAGGCGCATCGCCTCGGCTGCCTGCAGCAGCAGCTTGCGCCCGGGCTCATCGGGGGTGCCATGCTTTTCCAGCATTTCGCCATCGAGCTGGGCGTTGCTGCGCATCGTGGTGCCGGCCAGCCGCTCGGTCTGGATCATCCGTGCCGCCGCGACCCGTGCTGCCACTTGCGCAGAGCCTTCGGCAGGCGGTGGCAGGCTAAGATCGGCGGCGCTGACCGGATCGACATCGACATGCAGATCGATCCGGTCGAGCATCGGGCCGGAGACCTTGCTCTGGTAATCCGCCGCACAGCGCGGCGCGCGACTGCAGGCCAGCGCCGGATCTCCGAGATGCCCGCAGCGGCACGGGTTCATCGCCGCAATCAGCTGCACTCTTGCCGGGAAGGTGACATGGGCATTGGCCCGCGCCACGCTGACCTCGCCGGTCTCAAGCGGCTGCCGCAGCGAATCAAGCACTGCACGCTGAAATTCGGGCAGCTCGTCGAGGAACAATACGCCCAGATGCGCCAGGGAAACCTCCCCGGGGCGCACTTTCAGCCCGCCGCCGACCAGTGCCGCCATCGAGGCCGAATGGTGCGGCGTGCGAAACGGCCGCACCCGGCTGATCCGCCCACCCTCCAGCGATCCAGCCACCGAGGCGACCATCGAAACCTCCAGCGCCTCGCTCGGGCTCAACTCGGGCAGGATGCCGGGCAGGCAACTGGCGAGCAGTGATTTACCCGCACCCGGCGGGCCAATCATCAGCAGATTATGGCCGCCTGCCGCAGCAATCTCGAGCGCGCGCTTGGCGCTCTCCTGGCCTTTGACCTGGGCCAGATCCGGCCCGTGCCCCGGCGGCTCGGCTTCGCCCGGCTCAGGCTGGGCCAGCACCTGCGTGCCCTTGAGGTGATTGAGCAGGCTGATCAGATCGGGCGCGGCAAGGATCTGGATCCCGCTCGCCCAGCGCGCCTCGGCGCCCTGGCTCGCCGGGCAGATCAGGCCCTTGTCCAGCCCCGAGGCATGAATCGCGGCCAGCAGCACGCCGGGCGAGGAGATAATCCGCCCATCCAGCGCCAATTCCCCCACCGCAACATAATCGATGAGTTGTTCGGCATCGGTCACGCCCATTGCCGCCAGCAGCGCCAGCGCAATCGGCAGATCGTAATGCGAGCCTTCCTTCGGCAGATCGGCCGGGGAAAGATTGATCGTGATCCGCTTGGGCGGGAGCGACAGCCCCATCGCGGCCAGCGCGGCGTGGACCCGCTCACGGCTTTCACCGACCGCCTTGTCGGGCAGGCCGACCACTTTGAAGTGCGGCATTCCCGGCGCGATCTGGCACTGGACCTCGACGCTGCGGGCTTCGAGCCCAAGGTATGCCACCGTCGATACCAGCGCGACCAAACTATTGCCCCCATTGCCCAAATCCAGATAGGGTGATGGCGAAGCCGCGCGCTGCTGTCGAGCGAAGACTATCACGTCATCCCCGGCTTGACCGGGGACCGCTGGCCTCATCGAGGAACCTTCGGAATGATGAGGCCAGCGCTCCCGGCTTGACCGGGGACGACGAGTATCAGCGCGTTTGCCTTGACTCGGGCTTACGGCTTGCGTAACGGGCCGCTCTTGCAGAACGGTCGCCACGAACAGTGGCCCATTTTATTCGAATTTGAGGTTTTTCGCGATGAAGCGCACCTTCCAGCCCAGCAATCTCGTGCGCGCCCGTCGCCACGGGTTCCGCACCCGCTCTGCCACGCCGGGCGGCCGCAAGATTTTGCGCGCGCGCCGTGCCCGCGGCCGCAAGAAGCTGTCGGCCTGAGCGAGACTGCTCCTGCGCGTCTGGCGATATTAACGCGGCGCTCAGATTTCCTAGCTGCCAACCGGGGACTGCGTATTGCGCGACCCGGCTTTGTGCTGCTGGCGCGCCCGAATGAGGCGGAGCAGATGCGCTTCGGGATCACGGTTACCAAGCGAATCGGCAATGCGGTGGTCCGCAACCGGATGAAGCGGCGGTTCCGCGAACTGCTGCGCGATCTGCTCCCCCAGCACGGTCTGGCCGCGACCGATCATGTGCTGATCGGGCGCGAAGGCGGGATCGAGCGCGATTTTGCCCTGCTGCGCGCCGAATTGCGCGCTGCGCTGGAACGTGCGGTGGCGGGCAAGGGCGATCCGCCCCGGAAGCCAAGAAAGTGATTACCGCAATCGCAATGACGAAGCTCCGCTGGGATACTCCTCCCCTATGAAACAGCTGATTATCTGGATCGCGCGCGGCTGGCAGCTTGGCCCTTCGCGGATCCTTCCATCATCCTGCCGTTATGCGCCGTCGTGCTCGCAATATGCGATTGAGGCAGCCGAAAAATACGGTGCGATTAAGGGTGGCTGGTTGGCCATGAAGCGGCTATTGCGCTGCCACCCATGGGGGGGGCACGGATTTGATCCGGTGCCTTGACGGGCCCCGCTTTGATCTGAACTGCCAATCCCCCATTTACTGACGAAACGAACACAGGGACGCCTTCGTGGACAGCCATAACCAGCGCAATATCATTCTTGCCGTCCTGCTTACCGGACTGGTGCTGTTCGGCTGGGATGCGGGGATCCGCTATTTCTATCCGCAGGCCAACCAGCCTCAAGTGGTGGCCAGTGCTCCGGCCAGCACTGATCCCGCAGCGATTGCCAAGCCGACCCGCGAAGGCGGGCTGACCAGTGCGGCGGATGTCGCGCTGGAAGCCAAAGACCTCAAGACTGCGCTGGCAAGCTACGGACGGGTGGCAATTGCCGCGCCGGGCCTGTCCGGCTCGATCAATCTGGTGGGTGGGGTGATCGATGATCTGACCACCAATCGCCACACCGCGAGCGTTGAGAAGAACAGCGGCCCCGCCCGGGTTTTCTCGCCCGCCGGAACCCCGGCACAACAATATGCCCAGTTCGGCTGGACTGCCGCAGGGATCGTCAGCCCGACCCCGGCAACCCTCTGGTCCACTCCTGCAGCGGCTAAGCTGACGCCTGAAACCCCGGTAACCTTGAGCTGGACCAACCCGACCGGCCAGACTTTTTCGATCCGTTATGCGATTGACCAGGACTATATGCTGACCGCGACCCAGACAGTCAGCAACGCTGGCCCGGCACCGATTGCGGTCAGTGCAGTGGCGCAGATCAATCGCACCGACAAGACCGCCAGCCTCGACACATGGAACGTCCATGCCGGGCCGTTCGGCGCGTTTGATGGGGCGGTAGACTTTGGCAATAATTACAAAGATGTGCGCGAGGCGGGCCAGATCAAGAACGAAGGCAAGGTCAACTGGATCGGCTTTACCGATATCTACTGGATGTCGGTGCTGATCCCCGATGCGGCACCTGCAACCAGCGATTTTCGTGCGATGGGCAAGGGCATTTACCTCGCCAATCTGATCTACCAGCCCGCTACCGTCGCCCCCGGCCAATCCCTGTCGCGCAGCACACGGCTGTTCGCCGGAGCCAAGGAAAGCACGGTGCTTGATCGCTATGCCGATAGCGGCATCACCAACTTTGACCTGGCGATCGACTGGGGTTATTTCCGCTGGTTTGAAAAGCCGATCTTCATGCTGCTCAAAGCACTGTTCAGCGCGGTCGGCAATTTCGGCGTCGCAATCATCCTGCTGACCCTGATCGTGCGCGGGGTGATGTTCCCGATCGCCCAGCGCCAGTTCGCCAGCATGGCCCAGATGCGCAGCATCCAGCCCAAGATGAAAGCGCTGCAGGAACGCTATAAGGATGACAAATCCAAGCTCCAGCAAGAAACGATGGCGCTGTACAAGACCGAGGGCGTCAATCCGCTCGCGGGTTGCCTGCCGATCTTCCTGCAGATCCCGGTATTCTTCGCGCTGTACAAGGTGCTGATGCTGTCGATCGAAATGCGCCACCAGCCGTTCATCCTGTGGATCAAGGATTTGTCGGCGCAGGATCCGCTGCATATCCTCAATCTGTTCGGACTGCTGCCGTTCACGCCGCCCTCGTTCCTCGCGATCGGGCTGCTCGCGGTGTTGCTGGGGATTACCATGTATCTGCAGTTCAAGCTCAACCCGGCGCCCATGGACCCCGTCCAGCAGCAGGTTTTTGCGATCATGCCGTGGATGATGATGTTCGTGATGGCCCCGTTTGCGGCGGGTTTGCTAATCTACTGGATCACCTCGAACATCCTGACCATCGCCCAGCAGAAGTTCCTCTACAGCCGCCATCCGCAGTTGAAGGCGCAGACTGACAAAGATGGCGCAGATGCCAAACGTGCGGCAGCGCGGGACAAGTAATGGCGGAGGACGAAGCCGCCATCGCTGAGCTGACCGAGGCGGCCCGCATCCTGTTTGCGGGGCGGATAGAGTTCCTCAAAAGTGCGCCCGCGCTCAAGTTCCTGCCCGATCCCGATGTGCCCGAGATCGCCTTTGCCGGGCGCTCAAACGTTGGCAAAAGCTCGCTGCTCAACGCGGTGACGGGCCGCAAATCAATCGCCCGCGCCTCGGTTACACCGGGGCGGACGCAGGAACTCAATTTCTTCGAGGTTGGCGAGCCAACTCAGCTGCGGCTGGTCGACATGCCGGGCTACGGCTTTGCCAAGGCGCCGATCAAGGTGGCCGAAAACTGGCGGCGGCTGGTCCGTGATTTCCTGCGCGGGCGAGTCGTGCTGAAGCGCGTCCTGCTGCTGATCGATGCGCGCCACGGGATGAAGCCGGTCGACGCCGAGATGATGAAGATGATGGATGAAGCCGCGGTTGGCTACCGCGTGGTGCTGACCAAGGCCGACAAGATCAAGGCGGACGAGCTGGCAGAGGTTCTGGCCCGCACCCAGGCCGATGCCCGCAAACACATCGCCGCGCATCCCGATGTTCTGGCAACCTCCGCCGAAACCAAGCTGGGCATCGCCGAGCTGCGCGCTGCCGTGTTGGCGGATGCGAGCATTTAGAGCGTGATGCGAAAAAGTGGGAACCGGTTTTTCGCAATAAATCACGCGACAACAAAGAATTATAGAGCATGATGCGATTCAGCTTTATCGCATCATGCTTTAGGCGGGATCGCCTCCCCTCGCCGCGCTGCCCTTGAGCAATTTGACCAGCGCCAGCCCCAGCACTGCGGCTCCGGCCAGCAGCACCAGCCACAGTATCATCCGCTTGTCGGGGAAGGTCCCACCGGTGGGTGGGCGCAAAGACACGATCGGGACGGCAGCACCAACCATTTTGGCCTGGGGCATTGCGGCCAGCTGCTGCGTCCCCAGTGCGATTTCTGCTCGGGTCAGATAGGTCGCAGGGGCGTCTTTCAGCCCGGCGGCCAGCGTATAGGGCGGATGACCGCTGAACTGCACCAGCAGCTCGGCGGGTATGAACGAAAGCTCGATCCGGGGCGCTGCCGAAAATCCGGCGGTGCGGCTATCCGCCGTGATCCGGTAGAAAGCCATCACCGGATCGCCGAGTTCGAGCAAATTCCCGGCGTTCGGGGTTTGGCGGACCGTCGTCCCGGCCAGCGGTATCCAGGGCGCTTCGGCATCATTGCGTCCATAGAGCCGCACCGGAATGGGTCCGTCTGGCGCGGTCTGGCTGATGCGGATCCCGGCCAGAGGCGCTTTGAAGGGCAGTGAAAAACGCAGATCGCGGGCGTCGATCATTTCAAGCCCGGTGGTTGCCGCGGTGATCCGCTGCGGCTGACCCAGCTTCGATAGGGTCAATGTGGCGGATGTGATATTCAGCGGCGAGGCGAGCGGCACATCGGTATCCCAGCTGACCCTGACATAGCGCCCGCGCAGATCAGGTGACGGCAAAGCGACGCCCGAAGTTCCGCCGTCCCGGAACAGGACTTTCTCTGCGATTGGTTCCCAGGATTTGAGATCCGCGCTGCTTGCAACGGTAAAAGTCACCGGCTGGGCCCTGGGCAATTCAGCACCGAGCTTCAGGAAGATCGCAGGCTCGGTCAGCGCCCTAGTATCGAGCAGAACCGCCACAACCTCGGTCTTTGAACCCGCGATCGAAGTGTCCAGCCCAACGATACGGGCAGACTTGCTGTCATCAATGGTCAGCGAAATTGCTTGTGCCTGCGCGCCCTTGGCCGAACCAATCACCGCAAGCGCCGGCAGGGTCACCAGCTGGCGCTCAGCGGCGGCCTCGCCAGACCAGTCGGCCCGCGCCATCGGCAGCACCTTGCCCCGGGCGTCGAACACTCGCAGATCGGCCAGCCCGGCGCTGTGCATCGCCGCCAATGCGGCTGCGGGCAGGATCAGCCGCTGGAGCGCATCACCCGCCGCCGGTTCAGCCGCCAGCTGCACCGCATAAGACGCTGGCTTGGCCGGATCGGCGGGCGGTGCTTGGCCGCACGAGGCCAGCAACAATGCGCCAACGACCAGTGTGAGTGATCTGGCGATCATGCCTGCACCTCCACTTTGCGTGGCGGCAGCGGCACGAAATAGCCGATCACCAGCATCAATATACCAACCCCGATGAAAGTGACGATCCTTTGCCAGCCCTCTGCGCTCGACATATCGACCAGCAGCAGCTTGAGCACCACGACCGCCAGCAGCCCGGTGCCGGACAGCCAGCCAATCCGGCTGGCGCGGCGGCCCGCCAGCAGCATCAGCGCCATCGCCAGCAGCGTCCACAGGATCGAGAGCCCGGCCTGCACTTCGGCGCTGCCGGTCAGCGCCGGGCCGCTCCATTCGACCCCGAGCCAATGGTGCGCGGTGCGCAACCAGATGCCGTTGATGCTGACGAAGCCCAGCGCTGCGCCTGCGACCAGCGCCTGGCGCCCGACCAGTGGCCCCGCGCGAGCGGGCTGCGGATCGGCACTCGCGATCATCCGCCGCCATAGCGCCAGCGCCGCGAGCGCGAGGCCGAGTGAGAGATCGACTGGGTTGAGCAACGGCAGATAGGGCAGCGGATCGGTCACGCCAGAAGCAAAGATCGCGGTCACCAGCGCGCCGAGATAGACCATTACCGCCAGCGGCACTGCTGCGGCCCAGAAATAGGCGCGGCCATGCGGGCTGAGCGGCCAGAACGCCGCAGCATCTGGCGCTCCACCCGTCGCGGCCCGTCCGGCCCAGCGGGTCAGCCCCAGCAGCACCGCGATCCCGCTGATCAGGAAAATGACGCCTGACCACGAGGTGTTCCACAGCCCGGCGCGGTCGATCCCCAGTTGCAGGCAATCAGCCAGCATCGCGGTGACAAACCAGACCGTTCCGGCGTGCATTCCAAACTGCCAGCGGCGGGGCGCAGCCGGTGCCGCCTCATTGCGGCGCAGCAGATCGTAGTGCAGCACCAGAGCAATCAGCCACACCGCGGCGTCCGGCAGATCCAGCACATGGCGGCCAAGCGTGAGCAAGATCAGAAATGCCGCTGTCAGCAGCGGCAGGCTGACCCGGCTGGGCCAGGTCGCGATCGGCCAGGCTTTGCTCCGCCCGGCCCAGGCCGATGCCCACATCGCCGCCAGCACCGCAAGCAGGACCAGCAGGACCTGGATATGCGGTGCAACCACCGCGACCGGGGCCGAGAGCGTATCGGCGGCGGGCAGAAAGCGTGTAATCTCGCGCATCAGCGTGAGGCAGGCAAACAGGAACCCGGCCAGAAACACCGCATCCTTCACGGCAAATTCGATCCCCGCATAGATCCGGGCCAGCTGAGCTCCGCTATGCGGCAATTCGCGGCGCATCCACCACGCGGTGGCGAGCAATGGCCCGGCTATCAGCAGCCCCCCGATGAAGCCGTTGTTGGCCAATGGCAGCGCCGCGATATTGGCGGGGAGGGTTGTCAGGAAAACCAGCGCAGCAAGGGCCTGCAGCAGCAATCCGAACAGCCGCGGCATCCACCGCGCCTGACGGCTGCCGACCCAGAAAGCCCCGGCCCCTTCAAGCGCCCAGGCGGCGGAGGTCCAGTTAACCTCAAGCGCCAGCGGGATCGCCAGGGTGACGAAGCCCAGCCCGATCGCGATCATGCATTCACCCATCAGCCGCAGCTCGGCGCGGCGCTGGCGCAGGGTGAAGGCGGCGAGCCCCGCATAGGCAGCGCCGAACGCCAGCGCGGAAAAGGCACTGCCGAAACTGCTGTCCTTGACCAGCCCGACCTGCAAACCAAACCCGGCAATCGCCGTGCCAAACAGCAAGGTACTGTCAGCGAAATTGCCGAGCTTGCCCGGGGTGTTGTGGGCATAAAGCACCGCAGTGGCCAGGTAGATCAGCACCGACAGCGCCAGGAATATCTGGCAGGTCAGATAATGCTCGGGCATGAACCGGGCGAAGCCCCAGGCGCTCGCCAGGGTGAAAGTCGCGAAAAAGCCCAGCAGATTGAGCGCCCGCCATGAGCGGCGCCAGGCGATCATCAGGATCGCCAGATTGAGGATCGTCAGATAGGCGAACAGCGCCAGCGGGGTTTCGCTCTCACCGCCCAGCAGCAGTGGAGCCGCAAAGCCCCCGGCAAACGAGCTGATCGCCATGGCCTTTGAATTCTGCAGCAGCGCCAGCGCGCAGCCCATTGCGCAGAACAGGATCATCAGGCCGAACGCGGCCAATGGCGGCATCAGGTCAAACAGCCGGGCACTGGCAAAAACGGTGAGGTAAAGCACTGCGACCCCCGCGCCTTGCAACGCGAGACCAAATGCCGGGCGTAACCCCCGCCGGTTGAAGCCCACCGCCAGCAGCGCGGCCCCCGCCGCCGCCACCAGCGCCAGCCGCAGTTCGATCGGAAACAGCCCGGCATTGGCGGCATAGCGGGCGAGGAAACTGAGCCCGACAAACAGGATCGCCAGACCCGCCCGGACAATCGTGTTGCCCCCCAGCAGCCAGCCCTGCGCCGCCGCAATCCAATGCTCGATCAGCGTCGGTTCGGCAGGCTCGGACAGCAGTGGCGGAACGCTGTCGGAATAGCTGACAGGTGCCGGCTTGGCAGGTGGCGCAGCCACTTCGGGCAAGTCAGCCCGTGTCGCCGGGGCAGGCGCACTCAATGGCTGGGCAGCAATCGCCCGGTCGGGCCGCTGGCCCACAGCCGCCGCAATCTCGCGCTTGATGTAATCGCGCAGCTCGGCATCGACGATCCGCTTCAGCCCGGTGACAACTTCGCGGCGGACTATGGCCTCGAGCCATAGCCCTGCAAGCAGGCCGATACATCCGCCAATGACCAGCCCAGAAAGCTCAAAATCAACGCTCAGCCAGCCGGTTAACGCCCCGAAAACAGCTCCCCACAATTTCATACGCTGGTGCCCGTTCCTGCCCAAGCCAGTCTTCTAGGCACATAATGTTAAGGAGGTCACGCCCGAAGCCAGCTGTTCATTCTCGACAGGCTTTGGCTGAACGGCTAGGGGCGGACCTTCCATCCGCCTCGGGCCCCTCCATGAAACTGATCATCGGCAACAAGAACTATTCCAGCTGGTCGCTCCGGGGCTGGCTCGCATGCAAGCAATCGGGCCTCGCTTTCGAGGAAATCCAGGTTCCGCTGTATGGCGATGATTGGGAAGAACAGAAGAAGAGCCGCGATGACATCGCCCCCTCATCGGGCAAGGTTCCGGTGCTATGGGACGGCGACGCGGTGGTCTGGGATAGCCTGGCAATCATCGAATATCTGGCCGACAAAGTGGGCCGCGAGCGGTTCTGGCCCAAGGCTGATGATGCCCGGGCGATGGCCCGTTCGATGGTCGCGGAAATGCACTCGGGCTATCTGGCGCTGCGCCGCGAATGCCCGATGAACATCCGCCGCCGGGTTGATCACACCGAATTGAGCGCCGACGCCCGCGCCGATGTGGTCCGCATCCTGACCCTGTGGGCTGAAGCCCGCGCCCGGTTTGGCCAGGGCGGTCCATTCCTGTTCGGCAGCTTCTGCGCGGTCGACATCATCTATGCGCCGATCGTCAGCCGGCTGATGAGCTATGGCATCCCGGTGCCCGGCTTTGGCCTCACCTATATGCAAGCGGTGTGGGAACACGAATGGCTGCAAAGCTGGATCGCCGCTGCCGAGGCCGAGGACTGGGTGATCGAGCAGTGGGAAGTTGCGGCGGCGAAATAGCGTTTTTAGAACGAACCACGCCAAATCTCACCCATAGTGTGTCCCCGCGAAGGCGGGGACCTCAGGCCTGCGCTGACAGCTTGCTATCCAGCCTCCTGAGGCCTCCGCCTTCGCGGGGGAGCAGATATGTTCCGGAATGCACGCAGGCCTAACCCCCGAACCCGCTGCCATCTTTGCGCCGCTGCTCACCAACCACATTTGACAGATGCATGTCGATATCGGGATAGTGGCAATCGCTCTGCGAGGGGCGCCCGATCGCAACAAATACGCAAGGCCCGTCCGAGCGGTTCTGGAGGACATGGCCGTTGCCATCGTTCTTGGGAAAAGCGGCGATATCGCCGGCTCGCATCATGGTCTCGCCGCTATCATCGACCAGGACCGCCTCGCCCATCAACATCACCACCAGCTCGTCCTCACCCTCATGCCAATGGCGCTGCGATGACCATGCCCCGGGCTGGAGCACCACATGGCTCACCCCGAAATCATCGATTCCCGAAACCGGAGCGAGCCGCCGATACCACCGCCCCTCCACCACATCGGCATAGATCGCGGGATAGCCAGTGACATTGGTCTGTGGGATCGTGTGAAGATCGAGCTTAGGCATGGGAAGCACTCCGGCTTGTCTTGACCGGATATAGCCCATATGCAGCTATTCATCCATGACCGAGCTTACCGTCATTCCTTCCGTTGCCGAACTGGCCGAAGCGCTGATCGCCTGTCCCAGCGTCACCCCGGCGGCCGGGCTGGTGTTCGATTGTCTGGAAAGCCAACTCGCCCCGCTCGGTTTTGCAGTGCACCGCTTCAGCTCGGGCGAAGCGCCCGATGGCCCGGTCGAAAATCTGTTCGCGATCCGTAACGGACCCAAGGGCAGCCGCCACTTTGCCTTTGCCGGACACGTCGATGTCGTCCCCCCCGGCGAAGGCTGGACCAGCGCACCGTTTGCGCCCGAAGTGCGGGGAGAGCTGCTGTATGGGCGCGGCGCGGTCGATATGAAGGGCGCCATCGCGGCGATGGTTGCTGCCGTGCGCGATATTCCTGCCGAGGCCGGAACGATCAGCTTCATCATCACCGGCGACGAGGAAGGACCGGCCCATTTCGGCACCGTATCGCTGATCGAGCATATGCGCGAAGTAGACGCGATCCCTGACCTGTGCCTGGTCGGTGAGCCCACCTCGCTCAATCGGTTGGGCGATGTGATGAAGATCGGCCGGCGCGGTTCGGTCAACATCTGGCTCGAGGTTGAAGGCGGTGAGGGCCATGTCGCCTATCCGCACCTCGCCAACAATCCGATCGGGCCGATGGTCAACATGCTGGCCGAGCTTAATGCGCTGGTGCTGGATGAAGGGACCGACTGGTTTCAGCCCTCCAATCTGGAAATTACCGACATCACCGTGGGCAACCCGGCAACCAACGTGATCCCCGCGCGCGCCACTGCCCGGCTTTCAATCCGCTTCAATGACTTGCAGAACGGACCGGAACTGGCAGGCCGGGTGGCCGCGATTGCTGCCAAGCATGGCGGCACTTCGCGTGCGGTGATCTCGGGCGAGGCGTTTCTCACCTTGCCGGGAGATTTTTCGGCGCTGGTGGCCGCAGCAGTTGAGGCGGAGACCGGGCTGACCCCCGCAGCCTCGACCACCGGTGGCACTTCGGACACGCGGTTCCTCAAGGCGATCTGCCCGGTAATCGAGTTCGGCCTGTGCAATGCGACCATGCACAAGCGCGACGAGGCCGTGGCGATTCCCGATCTCGAAGTGCTGGCGCGGATCTATGCGCGGGTGGCGAAAGCGGCGTTGGCGGGGTAGCGTCGTCCCGGACCCGATCCGGGACCGCTGGCCGCATCGGCGCGAGGCTGCATCGACGAGGCCAGCGGTCCCCGGTCGAGCCGGGGACGACGACACAGATTGCCCGCCTCTTTCTCGACTGTTAGGCTCTGCCAAAGCCATTTTCCCAGGGGACGCATTTCATGGCCAAACGGCTGACTAGCTTCATCATGATCGGCATGCTGCTGGGTCTGATCACGGGCTTTGCGATCAACCGGTCCTACGCCGCAACCGATCCCGCGCAGGCGGCGATCGCCGATTACCTCAAGCTGCTGCCCGACGTATTCCTCCACCTGATCAAGATGATCATCGCACCACTGGTGTTCGCCACGATCGTCACCGGGATCTCCGGAATGGGCGATAGCACGGCGCTGGGCCGGATTGGCGGGCGGGCGCTGATCTGGTTCATCACCGCCAGTCTGGTTTCACTGGGTCTGGGCCTGCTGCTGGTCAATTTCTTCCAGCCGGGCGTCGGCGTTGCCGCCAAAGCGGCGGGCGATGTCGGCGAGCTTGCCACCTCCGATTTTACCTTCCGCCATTTCGTGCTCGAGATTTTCCCGACCAGCGCGTTCGATGCGATGGCCAGGAACAACATCCTGCAAATCCTCGTGTTCTCGCTGTTTTCGGGAGTCGCGCTGTCCGCCTTGCGCGAAAAGGGTGAGCCGATCGTCAAGGGCTGCGAGGCACTCGCCCAACTGATGCTCCAGATCACCGACTACGTCATGCGGTTTGCTCCTTTCGCAGTATTCGGCGCGCTGGCCAGCGTGATTGCGACCAAGGGGCTGGGAATTGTCATCACCTATGGCCAGCTGATCGGGGAGTTCTATTTTGGCCTCGCGCTGCTCTGGCTGATCCTGATCGGATTGGGCGGCGCCTTCCTTGGCCGCCGGGTGATCACCCTGCTGCGCTATATCCGCGAGCCGATCCTGATCACCTTCTCCACCGCCAGTTCCGAAGCCGCGCTGCCCAAGCTGTTCGAGCAGCTTGACCGGTTCGGCGTGCCGCGCCGCATCTCGGGCTTCATCCTGCCGCTGGGCTACAGCTTCAACCTCGACGGCTCGATGATGTATATGAGCTTTGCGACGATCTTCATCGCCCAAGCCTACGGCATCCATCTCGACGCGGGTCAGCAGATCGCGATCCTGCTGACGTTGATGGTCAGTTCAAAGGGTATTGCAGGTGTGCCCAGGGCCAGTCTGGTGGTGATCGCGGCGACTTTGTCCCAGTTCGGCCTGCCGGTAGAAGGCGTGGCACTGTTGTTGGGGGTCGATCAGTTCCTCGACATGGGCCGTTCAGCCACCAATATCGTCGGCAATTCGGTGGCAACTTCGGTCATAACCAAATGGGAAGGGATGCTCCAGCCGCCACTCGATCCAGACGCCGAACCGCCCCATGCGCCTGCCGATACACCCGAACACGGCAAGCGCGGGCTGCACCTTGATCCGGAAGCTAACGCGTAGGTTCGGCACTCTTCGACTTGAACCCGCATAATTCCGCCACCGGGCACCGCCAGCATTCGGGTGTTCGCGCCTTGCAAATATAGCGGCCGAGCAGGATCAGCCAGTGGTGCGCGCCCACCCGGAACGGCTGGGGCACGCGGCGGTCGAGCAGCTTCTCGACTGCCTCGGGGGTCTTGCCCTTGGCCAGACCCGTGCGATTGCCGACCCGGAACACATGGGTATCGACCGCGAAAGTCTCCGCCCCGAAGGCGCAGTTCATCACCACATTGGCGGTCTTGCGCCCTACGCCGGGCAGCGTGATCAGTGCATCGCGATCCGCTGGCACTTCGCCACCATGTGACCGCACGAGGATTTCGGACAGAGCGATGACGTTCTTCGCCTTGGCATTGAACAGCCCGATGGTCTTGATGTGCTGGCGGAGCGCCTCCTCCCCCAGCGCGACCATTTGAGCGGGCGTCGTCACCTCGCGAAACAGCGCCCGCGTCGCCTTGTTGACCCCGACATCAGTCGCCTGCGCCGACAGCACCACTGCGACCAGCAGCTGATAGGTGTTGCCAAACGCCAGCTCGGTTTCCGGCGCGGGATTATCTTCGGCAAGGCGGCGGAAGAACTCGAAAATCTGCGCCTTGTTCAAAGCCCCAGCACTTGCGTCATGGTGTAACGCCCAGCCCCTTTGCCCACCAGCCACTGCGCTGCGCGGACCGCGCCATGCGCGAAGATCGTGCGATTTTCGGCCAGATGCGAGAGGGCAATGCGCTCGTTATCGGCGAGGAAATGCACGGTGTGATCGCCGGCCACGCTGCCGCCGCGCAGGCTTGCAAAGCCGATTGCGCCGCTGGCCCGCGCGCCGGTGATTCCGTCACGGCCACGCTCGGCATGGTCCGCCAGCGTAATCCCGCGGCCTTTCGCCGCGGCCTCGCCCAGCAGCAGCGCGGTGCCGGACGGGGCATCGACTTTCATCCGGTGGTGGGTCTCGGTGATCTCGATATCCCAATCCGCGCCCAGCCGGCTCGCCGCCTCTTGGACAAGGTGCGCCAGCAAGGTGACACCGAGCGAGGTATTGCCGGTTTGCAGCACGGCGATTTTGCCGGCGGCGTTGTCACACAACCAGTGGTGGCGTTCCTCAAGCCCGGTGGTGCCGACCACGATCGGGATCCCCGCCGCGATTGCCGCATCGAGGTTCGCCTCCAGCGCGTGCGGGCTCGAGAAATCGACCAGCACATCGCTGAGCCGGGCCAGCGCGGACACATCATCGCCCTGGTCGGCCCCGCCCGCATGGGCCTCGCCCGCAGCAGCGATGGCATCGACCAACGTCTGCCCCATCCGTCCTGCGCTGCCGATAATGCCGATTCTGGCCATTGCCTGTCCCCTTGCTGACGTGCTTCATGGCGGGGATGAGCAATATCCGCAATATCGTGATCCTGACCGGGGCAGGAATCAGTGCCGAAAGCGGGATTGATACGTTTCGTTCTGAAGGTGGTCTCTGGGAACGGCACCGGGTCGAGGACGTCGCAACCCCTGAGGGATTCGCCCGTGATCCCGAACTGGTGCTGCGGTTCTATGATATGCGCCGTGCCACGATTCAGGAGAAGCAGCCCAACGCAGCGCATGCTGCGCTGGCCCGGCTCGATGCGGAATGGAGCGGGGACTTGCTGATCGTCACCCAGAATGTCGATGATTTGCACGAGCGGGCTGGCGCACGGCGCGTGCTGCATATGCACGGCGAGCACCTCAATGCCTGGTGCATTTCTTGCGACGTCCGCTCCCGCTGGACCACGCCGCTGATCGCCGATTCGAGCGGGGCGCGACCGCCGTGCCCGGTCTGCTGTGCTCGCACCCTGCGCCCCGATGTCGTGTGGTTTGGCGAGATGCCTTACCGGATGGATGAAATCCATGGCGCGCTGCGCGAGGCCGATCTGTTCGTCTCGATCGGCACTTCGGGCGCGGTCTATCCCGCTGCCGGGCTGGTGCGCAATGCCCGCGAGCTCGGCGCAAAGACGCTCGAGCTCAATCTTGAGCGCAGCCAGGGCTCGGCCTGGTTCGATGAAACCCGGCTGGGACCGGCAAGCACCGTGGTGCCGGACTGGGTGGAGGAGATATTGGGATGAGCTTGCATCAAGGAAGTTGCCATTGCGGCGCGATTCAATTGACCCTGAGCGAGACACCCAGCGACGCCGGGGATTGCAATTGCTCGCTGTGCCGGCGGATCGGCGGGCTGTGGCACCATTGCCCGCTGGAAGCGGTGCGGGCCGAGGGCGAGGCGAAGGGCTATGTGCAGGGCGATTGCATGCTGACCACGTGGCATTGCCCAGAATGCGGGTGCACGACTCACTGGACCCCGATCGGAAGTGATTACAAGCGAATGGCAGTCAATCTGCGGATGTTCGATCCCGAATTGTGGCGGGATTTACCGCGCCGCCTGATCGACGGAGCCAGTTTCTGATCGGCAGCCCCGGCACTCCGGATCCTTGGCGATGCTCAGCGTGCGCAGGCTCGGCACCAGCCCCTCGAACAGATGCAGCCGGCTCCACTGCGGATCGCCCAGGCTCGCCGTGCCTTGCAGCAACACGCGAATCGCCTGCATCGCAGCAAAGCATCCCACCATCCCGGCCATCGCGCCCAGCACGCCGTCAGCCGCGCAGCTGTCGCAATCCTCGGCATCGAAGGCATCGCCGACATAGCAGCGATAACAGGCCTCACCCGGCAAATGCCCGGCAAAGTTGGCGATCTGGCCCTGGAAACGCCCGATCGCGGCGCTGGTCAGCGGAATGCGCAAGGCGACACAAGCGTCCGAGACGGCGAGGCGAGACGCGAAATTGTCACAGCCGTCGAGCACAAGATCAGCACCTTCGAAGTCTCGCGCGGCACTTGCCCCCCCCACCCTCTCGGTGACCGCGCGGGCTTCGAGGACCGGATCGAACCGGCGGATCCAAGCCGCTGCGACCTCTGCCTTCGATTTGCCAATATCGGCGGGGGTAAAAATCGTCTGGCGCTGAAGATTGCTGGCATCGACCACATCGTCATCGACCAGCGTCAGCCGTCCGATCCCCGCCGCCGCCAGATATTGCAGCGCGGGCGAACCAATCCCGCCGCAGCCGACCAGCACGACATGGCGCTGGGTCAACGCCACTTGCCCCGCCCCGCCCACTTCGGGCAGGACGATATGGCGGGCGAAACGGTCTAGGCGGGTGGGTGGGAGGCTCATTGTCTGCGGCTTAGACCCGGATAGTTCAGGATTCCAGTTGCCGCAGCAAACTCCGCACGTCGCCGTCCATATCGGCATCGCGGGTCCGCAGATCCTCGATCAGGCGCACTGCGTGGATCACGGTCGAGTGATCGCGTCCGCCGAACTTGCGGCCAATTTCGGGGTAGCTGCGCGGGGTCAGCACCTTGGCGAGATACATTGCGACCTGACGCGGGCGAACCACCGCACGGGCGCGGCGCTTGCTCGACATTTCGGTCCGATCGACCCGGTAGAACTGGCAGACGGTGCGCTGGATTTCGTCGATCGTGATCCGGCGGCGGTTGGCCGAGAGAATGTCGGTCAGCTGTTCTTCGGCGAGCTGGAGCGAAACGGCCTGGCCGGTCAACTGGGCATAGGCGATCAGCTTGTTGAGACCGCCCACCAGCTCACGCACATTGCGATTGATCGTGCGGGCAAGGAATTCGATCACATCGGCGGGCACATGGGTGGGCGAAAACCGCGCAAGGCGGTGTTCCAGGATCGAGCGGCGCAGCTCGATATCGGCAGGCTGGATATCCGCCACCAGCCCCATCGAGAGGCGCGAGAGCAGGCGTTGTTCGACCCCGTCGAGCGCCTGTGGCGCGCGATCGGCGGCAAAAACCAGCCGCTTGCCTTCGGCCAGCAGCGCGTCGATCGTGTAGAGCAGCTCTTCCTGCGCGCTGGCTTTGCCGATAATGAACTGGATGTCATCGACCAGCAGCAAATCGAACCCGCGCAGCCGCGATTTGAACTCGATCATCTGGTTCTGGCGCAGTGCCTGGACAAATTCGACCATGAAGCGCTCGGCCGAGCAATAGAAGATCCGCGCCCGGGGATGGGCGGCCAGATAGGTGTGGCCAATGGCGTGGAGCAAATGGGTCTTGCCCTGCCCGGTCGCGCCCTTGAGATAGAGCGGCGAGAACTGCGGCACTTCAACCGCCGCCATCCGCTGCGCGGCATTGCAGGCGAGCACATTGGCGGTGCCGGTCACGAAAGTCGCGAAGGTCAGCGACGGATCGAGCCCGATCGAACCCATACCGGGCGAGCCTTGGCCGATTACCCCAAAATCAGCCCCGCCCATGCCAAGCGCATCGCCCGATTGGGACATGGGGCCGCCATCATTCGCCGCGCGGCGCGCACCACCTTCGCGGCCAAGCCGCAGTTCGGGCATCTGGCGCCGTCCGGGATGAACCGAAATGCGGACATTGCGGACATCGGGCCGGGCAATCTTCCACGCCAGCGAAAGCCGATCGGCAAAGCGGTCAGCGACCCAGTTGGCGGAAAATTCGGTCGGCAGGAACAAATCGAGCGTGCCGGTTTCCTTGCAGAAGCTGCCAAGCTGAACCGGCTTGATCCATTGGCCGTGAAGTTGCTGGCCAAGATCCTTGCGCAAGCCCAGGCTGATGTCAGCCCAGTCTGCCGCGAAATCGAGCGCTTCCTGTTCTTCGCGCATGCGTTCTTCAACTGCCTTGGCTTGAACAGGCCCCGCCGCCTGCGATCCGATTATATTCGTCCCAGTCACCCGGTTCGCCCCCAATAAGTAGCCACAGAACCTTCACCGCAGCCCATCAGGCATGCACAACAGTCCTGCTCGCCCGCACCCCATGGCAGACGATCGGCTTCGTTCTTGTTTTATGAAACCCGAACTGAAACGTTCTGGTCAGAGCCGGTTTTATGAAGCGTTCTGCGCCAAGGGCAAGGCGCAGGATGTAAAAAAAATGAAATAATCTGCCTTGACTCTGTGGCACCCTCGGAAAACTACCGACTTAAGGATAATGCGCTGTTTACCTTGGGTTTTCTGCAAACTCGGAATGCGAATCGCGGGATTACATAGGCTTAGTGCCAGCCAGCAATTGGGTTGCTGCATGCAACGAAAAGGGCCGGCGAGATGCCCGCCGACCCAAATCGATATTCGTTCTGTTTTCGTGCCGTTTCCGCACCTTCAGAGCGGCGAATCGGTATCGCGAATCAGAGCGCGGCGACGCGCTTGGTCAAACGCGACAGCTTGCGCGAAGCGGTGTTCTTGTGGAGCACGCCGCGCGCCACGCCGCGCGCCAGTTCAGGCTGGGCAGCATGAAGCGCCTGCGCCGCAGCCGCCTTGTCACCACCCTCAAGTGCTGCTTCGACCTTCTTGACGAAGGTACGGATGCGGCCGATGCGGTTGCCGTTGATTTCGGCGCGCTTGTCGTTGCGGCGGATGCGCTTTTTGGCTTGCGGCGTATTGGCCATGTCTGTCCTTCGTTCGGCTGCCTAGGTGCAGCCTTGATCAGTTGAAACTCGTGCAGAATCGCGCGGACTGACCAGAGTCACCCCTGCGGAAAGCGCGGCCCTTAACCAGCGGAGGGCGAATCGTCAAGCGATCCGGCGAATTTCCGGCCAGCTACTTCTGGCACCGTCCGCAATACCAGGTGCTGCGCCCGCCCTGCACGATCCGCTGCACGCTGCCACCACAGATGCAGTCCTGGCCGGTCCGATCATAGACATCGAACTGCTTGGAGAAATAGCCCAGCTCGCCGTCCGGCTGGGTAAAGTCACGCAGGCTTGACCCGCCCGCTGCAATCGCCTCGGTCAGGACCGCGCGGATCGCGGGAACGAGCCGCTCGAGCGCCGCCCGGGAAACCTTCCCAGCCGCTTTGCGCGGATCGATATGGGCGCGGAACAGCGCTTCGCAGACATAGATATTGCCCAGCCCCGCGACGATCCGCTGATCGAGCAGCATCAGCTTGATCGCCGCGCTGCGCCCCGCCAGGGCCTGCCGCAGCTGCGCCACCATCAGCCCCGGCCCCAGCGGCTCTGGGCCAAGGCTGGCGAAAATCGGCCAGCCCTCCAGCGCCGCACTATCGATCAGATCAACCGAACCGAACCGGCGCGGATCGCACAGCGCCAGAACGTGGCCCGCGCCGGTCTCCAGCACCAGATGATCGTGCTTGCCCAGCTCCGCCGGATTGATCCGCCAGCGCCCCGACATGCCAAGGTGGAACACCATGGTCTGCCCGCGATCCGTGTGGATCAGCCCATATTTGGCCCGCCGCCCCAGCGCGGTAACCGTCGCTCCGGTCAGCGACTGGACCAGGCTGGGCGGGAACGGCCGGCGCAAGTCTGCCCGGTAAAGCGTGACGCGGATCAGGCGCGCAGCTTCAAGGTATCTGGTGAGGCCCCTGATGGTGGTTTCTACTTCTGGTAATTCCGGCATTTCCTCACCCTATCAGCCTTCCCGCGCTGCTGAAACTCCCCTATGGCGCTGCGCATGAGCAATCAGGTATCTTTCGGCTACGAAGACGTCAGCCCCGAGGAAAAGACCGCCCGTGTGGGAGAAGTCTTTTCCAGTGTCGCGCGCAAGTATGATGTGATGAATGATGCCATGTCGGGCGGGATGCACCGCTTGTGGAAGGACCGCTTGATCCGGCGGACCAAGCCGCGCACCGGTGAGACCTTCCTCGATATGGCGGGCGGGACTGGCGATATCGCGTTCCGCCTGGCCGAGCAGGGCGCGGTGGTGACCGTCTCCGACATCAACCAGGACATGCTCGATGTGGGCATCGAGCGGGCCATGGAGCGCGGGCTAGATGGCCTGGTCTGGTCGCGCCAGAATGCTGAGGAACTGTCATTCGAGGATCGGATCTTCGATGGCTACACCATCGCCTTTGGTATTCGCAACGTCACCCGGATCGATGCTGCTTTGGCTGAGGCGCACCGCGTGTTGAAGTTTGGCGGGCGGTTTTTCTGCCTTGAATTCTCGACCACCGAATGGCCCGGCTTCAAGCAAGCCTATGACCTCTATTCGCATCGGCTGGTGCCCCGGATCGGTGAGGCCATTGCAGGGGACAGGGAGAGCTATCGCTACCTGATCGAATCGATCCGCCGGTTCCCGCCGATGCAGGAGTTCGAAGGCATGATCCGCAACGCCGGGTTTGCCCGGACCAAGGTTGAGCCGATTCTGGGCGGACTGGTTGCGATCCATTCGGGCTGGAAAATTTGACCCGTTCGACGACCCATATTTTCCGCCTGCTGCGCTGGGGCCGGACGCTTGCCCGCCACGGAGCCTTGCGCGGGATTGAGCGCGATCCCAATACGCCGCTGCAGGTTCGGCGGCTGTGCCGGATCGCGCGGGCAGGCACCTTCCAACCCCGCATTCCCGACTATGCCGGGGCGTTTCGGGCAATCGGTCCGGCCGCGATCAAGCTGGGGCAAACACTCGCGACCCGGCCCGATCTGGTTGGCGACGAGGCAGCGCACAACCTCTTGTCGTTGCAAGACAACCTCCCGCCGGTGAGTTTTGCCGCGATCCGCCACGAGATTGAGGCCAGCTTTGGCCGCCCGCTGGAAGAGCTTTACACCAGCATCGATCCGGTCCCGGTTGGTTCGGCCTCGATTGCGCAGGTCCACAAAGCGGTTACCACCGAGGGCCGCGAGGTAGCGGTCAAAGTGTTGCGGCCCGGTATTCGCGAGAAATTCGCCCGCGATATCGAAACCTATGAATGGGCCGCCGCGCATCTTGAAGCGCTGGGCGGCGAGGCGCAGCGGCTGCGGCCGCGGCTGACTATTGCCAATTTCAAGCGCTGGACCCTGCGTGAGCTTGATTTGCGCCGCGAAGCAGCCTCGGCCTCGGAACTCGCCGATGTGATGAAGGGCTATGATCGCTATGCGGTGCCCGGGGTCGATTGGGACCGGACCAATGGCAAGGTCATGACGATCGACTGGGTAGAAGGGGTCAAGATCAGCGAAGTCGAAGTGTTGCGGGCCGCTGGCCATGATATGCCCGATCTGGCCCGGCGGCTGGTGCTGGCCTTCCTGACCCAGGCGATCAGCGCCGGGTTCTTTCATGCCGATATGCACCAGGGCAATCTGTTCGTGCAGGCCGATGGCACGATTGCAGCGATCGATTTCGGGATCATGGGCCGGATCGATCGCCGCGCGCGGGCCTGGCTGGCCGAGATCCTTTATGGGCTGACCACCGGCAATTACGTTCGCGTCGCCGAGATCCATTTCGAAGCGCAATATGTGCCGAGCTATCATTCGGTCGGTGAATTTGCGACTGCGCTGCGCGCCGTGGGCGAGCCGATGCGCGGCAAGCCGGTGAGCGAGCTGTCGGTCGGGCAGATGCTGGACGGGCTGTTCGCAATCACCCGCGATTTCGACATGGCTACCCAGCCGCATCTGCTGCTGCTGCAAAAGACCATGGTGATGGTCGAAGGACTGGCGACCAGCATCGATCCCGCGATCAACATGTGGGACGTGTCCGCGCCCTTCGTGCGCGACTGGATCCGCGACGAGCTGGGGCCCGAAGCCGCGATTGCCGCGCGGATGAAGGAAGACGCCGATACGCTGCTGCGCCTGCCCGCCCTGATCCGCCGGATCGAGGATAGCTATCCGGCCAAGGGCGGCGCGCCCGAAGCCCCGCCGCTGCCGGATTACCCGCTGGTGTGGGAGCGCCGCAAGCCCGGGCGCGGATGGCTGGGCTATGCCGCAGCGCTGGCCGCCGGCGGCGGCGCCGTGTGGGCCGCCACCGCGCTCGGCTGGCTGGGCTGAGCCGGTGGACCTCGACGCGCTGCTTGAATATTACTTCGGCGGCGATCCCGATGCGCTGAGCCCGGCTGCGCGCGAAGTGGCCGACGGGAAACTGGCGATGGATTTCGGGGTGGAGCAAGAGCCAGGGCGCAAATTTGCACTGTGGGCGCTGATGGACGCACTGGGCTTTGCCCCGTTTCCGGCAGACGCCTTTCCCAAGCACCCGCAGCTGCGCGCCGCCGCCGATGCCTACCTCACCGCCGCTTACCGGCTTGAGCGGGATAGCGGGGAATGAGCGCCACGCCGGCAACAAAGCTTGCCTCAGCAATCCGAAGCGATTAAAGCGGTTTCAATTGAAACTAGATAGGGTGGCAAAGATGGCCTACCAGACCGGCTTCCTCAATCATTTTTCAACCGAAGCAGTGCCCGGCGCGCTGCCGATCGGGCGCAACAGTCCGCAGCGGCCGGCCTTTGGGCTTTATGCCGAGCAGTTCTCATCGAGCGCCTTCACAGCGCCCCGGCACCAGAACCGCCGCAGCTGGCTTTACCGGATGCGCCCAGCGGCGGCGCACCCGCCGTTCACCCCCTATGCAGGCGCGGTGCAATTGCGCAGTGCGCCGTTCGGCGAGGCACCGCTCAGCCCCAACCGGCTGCGCTGGGATCCACTGCCACTGCCCGATGCGCCGACCGACTGGATCGATAGTCTGGTCAGTTATTGCGGTAATGGCGATGCCGGAACCGGCGCGGGTATAGCAGTATATCTCTATGCCGCCAATGTCTCGATGGACCGGCGGGTGGCGCAGTTCAGCGATGGCGAGCTGTTGTTCGTGCCCCAGCAGGGCGCTTTGCGGATCGTCACCGAGCTCGGCCGGATGGACGTTTCACCGGGGCATATCGCCCTGATCCCGCGCGGACTGCGCTTTCGGATCGAGCTGGACGGCCCGGCGCGCGGCTATGTAGCTGAAAATTACGGCGCTCCGTTCGAGCTTCCCGGCCTCGGCCCGATTGGCGCCAATGGCCTGGCGGCGGCGCGCGACTTCGAGACCCCAGTGGCCTGGTTCGAGGATCACGACGAGAAGTTTGAGCTGATCCAGAAGTTCCAGGGCGCGCTGTGGCGGACCACGCTGGATCATTCCCCCTTCGATGTGGTTGCCTGGCACGGCAATTCGGCGCCGTGCCGCTATGATCTGGCCCGCTTCAACACGATTGGCACGGTCAGCTTCGATCATCCCGATCCCTCGATCTTCACCGTGCTCACCAGCCCCGGCGAGCACGCCGGGACCGCCAATTGCGATTTCGCGATCTTCCCGCCGCGCTGGATGGTGGGCGAGGACACCTTCCGCCCGCCGTGGTTCCACCGCAATGTGATGAGCGAATTCATGGGACTGGTGCGCGGCGAATATGATGCCAAGGAAGCGGGCGGGTTCGAACCCGGCGGGGCCAGCCTCCACAACCAGATGGCTGGACATGGGCCGGATCTTGCCTCAACCGAAAAGGCGATCACGGCGCAATTGAAGCCGATCAAGCTGGACGATACGCTGGCCTTCATGTTCGAAAGCCGCTGGGTCCTGCGTCCCACGGCCTGGGCGAGGCAAACCCCGCTGTTGCAATCGGACTATGACGCCTGCTGGGACGGTTTCCCCAAAGCGAAGCTGCCCTGAACGGCAACCGCCCCCTTCGCTTGCGCGAAGGAGGCGGAAATTGCCGTCACGCGGGTATTGAGATCAGAACTTGATCCCGGCACGCAGCCCGATCGTCCGCGGCTGCGACGGCACGATGTAAGGCCGCTGGAAGCAAAGTCCGCACTGTTGGAAGCGTGAAATTTGGCCGCGTTCGTCAAACAAATTGGAAACGAACAGTTCGACGTTGAGCTTGTCCCAATCAATCCCGGTGGCCAAGTTGACCGTCGCGAATGCTGGCAGATGACCAAGCCGGGCTGCCGCGTTATAAAAGCTTGCCGGATTGGCCACCGTAGCGGGAACGGAGGCATCGTTCAGAGGCTGAATGAAAACCTTGGTTCTGATGTCCGAAGAGGCTGCGCTTTGATAGGCCGCATTGGCCTGAACATAAGCTTTGCCGCTTCCCATATCCGCTGTGTAGCGCACAGTGCCTGACAGCTTCCACCTTGGCGTGATTGGCAAACGAGTACCCTTGGGTGCCGAAACATAGTTGATCTGACCAGTCGCCCCAGGAGCGGTACAGGCATAACTCGGATCATCGTAACCGCACAGGTTCTGGATTGTCTTGGCGTCGGTATAGGCACCCGACAATGTCAGCGACAGCGGCCCGCGGTTAACACTCAGATCCATTTCCACGCCGCGGATCCGGGCGTTTGGTCCGTTGTGAATCTCGGTAAAGCTGTTGGCGCCGAGGAAAGCGAACTGGAATTTCTTCCATTCCTGCTGATAAACCGCGCCGTTCAGCCGGATACCCGGCGCCAGCGAGGCTTTCCAGCCCATTTCATAGTTGAGCAGGAAATCCGGCTCATACGGATCAACATCGGCGCGGCGATTGATCCCGCCCGGACGGAACCCGCGTGACACCGTACCGTAAAGCAGCAGGCCGCTGGTCGGTTTCCAGTTAAGGTTGAATCGATATGTCCCGCCGGAACCCTTGGCCTTGACGGGCTGGATCGAGCCGCTCGAAAAGACCCCAAGGTTGGTGCAGGGGCCGCCAGGAACTGCCGCCAGAAGCAGTGTGTTGACCGGCTGACCAGAAATCTGCGAATCCCGCAGGCGTACACCAGTAGTAGTGAAGCAACCTGCTACACCGGTCTTTGAAGAAAAGGCCGCGTTTGGCGGTGGAGATCCCGGAAGCGGATCTCCGTTCACATCCTGAATATACGCCGGGTTCCGGCCGAAGCCGAAGAAGCCGATCAGCGAGTTGTCATAAATGAAGGCGCGCCCGCCTGCTGTGAAGGTGACAGTATCGGTCAGATCATAGCTCAGTTCGCCGAACATCGCGTAATCCGTGTCGACGCGCTTCTGCTGGGTCAGCCACAGCGTGCCTGGCAGGCCATTGACCGAGAGCAGCGGAGCGAGACCCGCAATCTGGTAATCCTGATGGATCGCATTGGTCTGACGCTGATAGAACGCACCCGCCACCACCCGGAAGCGATCGGTTGCCGGGGATGCCACGCGCAATTCCTGGCTCATTTTCTTGAAGTGATCGGTTCCCAGCACCGTCTGGCGCGGATCGATCGTGCTGCCCGATGCATCCTGATAGGCGAAGTAATAGGCCAGGCCGCCAACCGATTCATACAGCGAGTCATAAGCTTCTGAATAATCAGTATAATCGCTGGACGATGAGGTCTTGCGATCAAGATAGGCACCGGCATAGGTCACATCCCAATTGCCGAGCTTGCCTTCAATTGTCAGTGACGCCTGGATGAATTTGTCCTTGCGGAACTCGGGGGTGAAGTGCTGAACCTGCAGATCGCCCACGCTGGGATCGTAAGCGTAGGAACCATTGCTGCGGGTATCCTGATAGATAACCGCAGGCGTCACCGTCCAGTTATCGTCCAGATCAACCTTCAGTGCCGCGCGGCCGCCCCAGGTTTCGGTTTCGTTATAGTCCTTTTTGACGAAGGCGGCGTTGTTGACAGAAACGCCATCCTTAAGGCAACCAATCGCGCCGCCCCCTTCGCCATCATAAAGCGTGGTGCCGCAGAAGGTTCGCGTGCCCGGAACATTGTCGATATAACCAGCATCGCGCTGATAGAAGCCGACCACCCGCAGCGCTGCCATTTCGGACAGCGGGGCATTGATCATGCCTTCAAGCTTGCCGCCTACTCCGCCATTGCGGACGGTGTTCACTTCGCCATCGACGCGGCCTTCAAAGCCTTTGGTGCTGGGCTTGTTGGTGATAATGCGGAGCGTACCAGCTTCAGACGAAGCGCCATAAAGCGTGCCTTGCGGACCCGAGAGGCTTTCGATCCGGGCGATGTCATAGATATGGACATCAAGGTTGCCGCCGATCGTGGTCACTGGCTGCTCATCAAGATAGACGCCGACCGAGGGCAGTGTGCCCGAGTGGTTGCCGTCTCCGCCTGAGGCAACTCCGCGCATATAGACCACGTTGGTGCCGGGCGTGCCGCCCAGTGCCTGGAACGAGACCGACGGCAATTGCTGGGCATAGCCCTTGAAATCGGTGATGTTCAGCTGATCAAGCTTGGCCGTGCCCAAAGCCTGGATGCTGATCGGCACATTCTGCAAATTCTCACTGCGCTTTTGCGCGGTAACGATAATTGCATCGCTGTCATTGGCGCTCTCTTCGGCCTGTGCATCCTGCGCAAAGGCGGGTGTGACCGATATGGCAGTGGAAGCGAACAGCGCGGCCATAACGGCGCGGCGAGCAGTTTTACGCATGCGATACCCCAATTTGTTTTATTACCCCGCCATCCTGATTTCCCGACAGGCCGCCGTCAAGCAAGTGTGATATTAATTCGACTTATAGCAGCACCAGAGTGGCAGAATTACCACGCTTCTGGAGCTTCGGGATAAGCCTCCAACACTGGCCCCAATGCTATACGCAAGGGATCAAGGAAGGGCGCAAAGTTTTTCCAGCCTTCAGTTCCCTCGCGGAAGATCGGCTGGCGGACCTGTTCTGAGCTGGCAGTCCGCACCGCCCGCTCGGTCTCGTGGAAGGCCAGGCAGGCGTCCTCAAACTCCAGCCCGCAGAAGGCCAGCAAGCGGCGCACCTCGGCCTCGGTATCATCGACCATGTTTTCATAGATCACCCGGTGCACCTGCCCCGGTTGCACCGCGTCCATATGCGCCATCAGCCGCACATAATCGCGGTAATAGTGCCCCATGTCCGCAAGCCCATAGCTGAACGGCTGGCCCCGGGCGAAATGCTGCTTGAAATTGGAGAAGCAGCAGCCGAGCGGATGACGCCGCGCATCGATAATTTTCGCGTTGGGCAGGATCAGCCGGATGAACGGGACATGCGCCCAATTGTTGGGCATCTTGTCGATGAACAAGGGCCGCTCGGTCTTGCGCTGGATCCGCGTGCGCTGGAGGTATTCCTCGCCCAGCCTTCGCAAATCCTCACCCTGCAGTGGGAGCAGACTGGCTGGATAAGTGCCGCCGCGCCACGCCAGCGCCGGGATATCGGGCAGTTCGCTGGTGCCCTCGACGGCGCTGTGGCTGGACAGGATCTGCTCGATCAAGGTTGATCCCGCACGCGGCATGCCCAGGATGAAGATCGGATCAGTGGCATCGCAGCCCTGCCCATCGCGCGATGCAAACAGTTCCGGCGTGGCGGCGGCGATCAGATTGTCGACAAACCGGGTGGTATCTTGCGGATCATAGGGCAACAATGACCGGCGGAGGGCATTGCCCGCAACATAATGAGCGAATGCTTCGGGGGTATCCTTGCGGTCCTCCAGCGCCTTGCCCAGCGCAAAATCGAGGTGGAAGCGGTCTTCCTCAGCGATATTCCCGCGCGAAAGCGCTGCTTCCATCGCGGCAATATCGGCATCGCTGAACCGCACGGTCTTGAGGTTGGCAAGGCTCCACCACGCCTCGCCGAGTTCGGGCATCAGTTCGATCGCGCGGCGATAGGCGGCCACGCCATCGTCCTGCCGCCCGACCGTTTTGAGCATATGGCCAAAGCTCATCCACACCCGGGGCAGGTTTGGTGCCTCTTTCAACACCGCTTCGTACAGCCCGATGGCCTCGTCATATTCGCCGATCCGGCCAAAGGCGGCGGCGGCGAGGTTGGCGTGGCCGGGATTGTCCGGCTCTTCCGCCATGACCTGATTGAGCTGCTCGATCGCCTCTTCGGCGCGGTTCTGGCGGTAGAGCACCAGCGCCAGATTGGCCCGCGCGGCAGTGAAGGCGGGGGACAAATCCACCGCCCGGCGCAGCAGGTTTTCCGCATCCTTGTAGCGCCCGATCCGCCCGGCCACTTCCGCAAACATGCGGATTGCCGCGACATCGAACGGGCTTTCCTTGAGGTGGGCGCGCAGCAGCGGCTCGGCATCGTGGAGCCGGTTTTCGTTCATTGCCAGCGCCGCCTCGATCAGGCGGGGGTGATACTGGCCAAGGCGCGCGAGCCAGCTTTGCGTAGTAGCGTTGCTCATCTGCCCCTAGAAACATGGCGACGCTTTGCAATCAAGCGATTGTCTGCAACATGACTGCAAGGGGATTGCAACATGGATACAAAGCCAAAGCGCGGACTGGGATTCTGGGCGCTCCTCGCTTTGGTCGTCGGCAACATGATCGGCTCGGGAATTTACCTGCTGCCGGCCTCACTTGCTCCGCTCGGCTACAACCAGATTGCCGGCTGGCTGGTGACGATCGGCGGGGCGATGTGCCTCGCGGTGGTCTTCGCCAGACTGGGTGGGCGATCCCCGCAGGCGGGCGGACCCTACGCCTATGTAAACGAGGCTTTCGGTCCGCTGGCCGGGTTCGTTACCGCCTGGAGCTATTGGGTGATGAGCTGGGTCGGCAATGCGGCAGTCGCGGTGGCAGTGGTCAGCGGACTAAGCCTGCTGGTCCCCGAAATCGGCACCACGGCGGGGCTCCCGGCGGTATTGGCAGTTGGCTTTGTCTGGCTGGCGACCGCCATCAATCTGCTGGGGGTGCGCTCGGCTGGGCGGGTCCAGGAGATTACCGTGCTGCTCAAGCTGCTACCGCTGATCCTGCTGATTGTGCTGGCGCTGCGAATGCTGCTGAGCGGAGCGCCGCACGCGCCCAATTCGGGGGTCGCTATCAGCTCGGGCGCGATTTCGGTAGCGGTGGGCCTGACTTTCTGGGGTTTCCTCGGCCTCGAATCAGCCACCGTCCCGGCCGACAAGGTGGAAAATGCCGCGCGCGATATTCCCCGGGCGACGCTGTGGGGCGTGTTGCTGACCGGTCTGGTATATCTTGGCATCTCGGCCGCCTTTGCGCTGTATATGCCGATTGGTCAGGCGGCGGCATCGCCTGCGCCGATTGCCGATTTCCTGGGTAGTCAGCTGGGCGGAAACATCGCCGCGGTGGTCGCGCTATTTGCCGCGATCAGCGCCTTTGGAACGCTCAACGGCTGGGTGCTGGTTCAAGCCGAGATGCCCTGGGCAATGGCGCGCGGCGGGGTGTTTCCGCGCTGGTTTGCCGCCGAAAACAAACGCGGCGTGCCGCTCCGCTCGCATCTGGTCTCAAGCGGCCTGCTCAGCATCATCACGCTGATGAACTACCAGCGCGGCCTTGCAGACCTGTTCGTTTTCATCGCCTCGGTCAGCCTGGCGGCCGGGCTTCTGACCTATCTGATGACCTCGCTGGCCGCGCTGCGCCTGATCCCCGGTGATCGCAAGCTGGCGCTGATCGCCGTGATCGCCACCGGGTTCACCGTCTGGGCTGAGTGGGGCCTGGGCGTTGAGGCGATGATCTATGGCGCGCTGCTGATCGCGGCAGGGCTGCCGGTCTATTATCTGTCACGGGAGAAATTGGCGTCGTCCCGGG
>JANMKT010000039.1:0-5689 GCA_031372185.1 Novosphingobium sp. | reverse complement strand
GTGTGGTCACCAATACCAAGGATAACCGGCATCCGGCTATGCACAGTTGCAGCAGCTCCCGCTGCCTCGGTCATAATCATGCTATAGCAATCGCCCCACTCGGCGCTCGGTCGCCATATGCCAGCGACAGCAAACAGGCTTTCGCCGGGCATAGTCATCCACGCCTCGGTCATCTGACCCTTTTGCCCCACCGCTTCCGCATAGGCGTGAACGGGTATCAGACAGCGATGGGCAGGGTCCGTCCACTTGTTCCAAAATCCAGAGGCGAGTTTGTCGGTCCGGGCATTGTTCACTGGCTTGGGTTTGACCTGCACCCCTTTCGCCTTTGCCCGCTCTCTCGCTTCTGCAAGGATCAAAGGGAAACCCCAGGTCATGTTCGCAAGCACGCGCTGCCCGTTGACCCGCTTCACAACCAGCCCCGGCGACTGCGGGTGGATTATGTCGCTACCCACATTGAATGGCGTTTCGATGATCGCGTTGAGTGCGTCTTTCGCTTCCTGAATCGCGGCCTGTTGATAGCGGTTGCACATAGGCATGGGCTTATGGCGGAGCGCGATGGAGTCAATCAGCTTGCGTAAATGTTCTGTGTATGTTCTTTACGCGACCCCTCCTGATTCGACAATGTGATGCGCAAACCAGATACCATCGAACATCTCTATCTCGACTTCGATGGCTTTTTTGCCAGTGTCGAACAACAGCTTAACCCGCGGCTCCGTGGACGACCCATTGGCATCGTTCCCTATGAGGGTGGAAAGACCTGCATCATTGCCTGTTCGCGCGAAGCAAAGGCCGCAGGCGTTAAAAACATCATGATGGTCGATGAGGCACGGCGGGTCTGTCCCGACCTGGTGCTGATCCCGCAACAACCGGCCATGTATCGCCGTGCCCATAATGCGTTGGTCGCAGAAATCGACAGCGTGGTGCCGGTCGATGTGGTTAAGTCGATTGATGAGTTGGCCTGCCAGTTAGACGAAGGCCAGAGGCAAGACCCCGAAGGCTTATCGGCGCGGATCAAAGGCGGGATAGCCAAGAATATCGGCCCGCACATTACCTGCTCAATTGGCTTTGCCGCCAACCGGCATCTCGCCAAGATCGCCTGCGCCATCGACAAGCCCAACGGGCTGACCATTTGGCATCCTGCCGATATGCCCGCGCCACTGCTCGCTGTGCCGATGGATGACATTCCCGGTGTCGGCAACCGGATGAAGGTGCGGCTTGGCACAGCCCAGATATTCAGCACGGAAGATCTCTACAACACCCAACCCAAACAGCTTCGCGCGCTCTGGCGCAGCGTCACCGGCGAACGGCTCTGGTATGCGCTGCATGGCTATTCGATCACGGCCTTGCCAACCGGACGCGGCATGTATGGCCATGCCCGCGTTTTGCCGCCCGATCAGCGTGGCCTAAGTGACGCAGAACAAATTGCACGACTGCTGTTGACTAAGGCCGCACGCCGGATGCGCCGGGCAGGATTTTACTGTGCCGGGCTTGCTCTCGGGCTGCGCTTTTATGAGGGCGGCTGGAGCGTCCAGCACAAACTGCCGGTGGTGCATGATGATAAAGCAATCCTGTCGGCATTATCGGTGCTTTGGGCGGACATGAAGCGAGGCCGGTCAAGCCGGACGCGCGTATTGCGCGTGGGCGTTACGCTGTTCGATCTTTCCCCTGCTGGTCAGCGCCAGCTCGATTGGCTTGAGAATGACGATCTCGATCGCCAACGGTGGGAGCGTATCGGAACAGCGATTGATGGCCTCAATGGTCGCTATGCGGCTACCGTTGTCAGCATCGGACCGTGGGCGCCGCCGAAGGGCGGCAATGTCGGCGGCAAGATAAGTTTCACCCGCATCCCGTCTGCCGAAGATTTCTGGTGAGGCGATGAACTGGAAAACATCACTTCGGGCAGGCGACGTGGGCGCGGATCAGCGCATCGAACTCTCTTGCCGAAAATGTGGAGCCGTTCGCTATCTGGAACCGGCGGCGATTTTGGCAAGACGGGGAGGCGATCAACTGTCGCTGGGGCAAGTGGAAGCTCGCGCCCGCTGCACCCAGCGCGGTTGCAAAGGTATGATGCGGATGATGCTTGTCCGCAGAGGTGAGGCGAGCGGCTTTGTCGGCGGCCTGGCCTAACACTCTCATCGCCCTCGTCCGTGATCTTTGGGGGGTGGATCAGGTGCAGGCAATTCCGCCTTCCTTTGGTCAGCAGCTATTATCCGGGCATGGTGCGCAGCAAAAACTTTGGGCGTGGCATTCATGCCCTGATGCTTGTCGAGGAAGGTGCGAACATCGCTGGCAAGCTCCCGGTCATCGGCTCGCCCGGTGGCGTCCAGAGCATCGGCGGTTTGTTCATAGGCACGACGTATCTCTTTCCAGCGGACTGTGCCGGCTGCGATAAACGGCGGCAATTGATCCTGGCCCTTAGCGACGGCGATGGCTTGTTCGTTTGTGCGGAGGTCGGATTGGGCAATTTGGCGAGTCCCCTCGGAACGCAGCCGCGCCCGCAATTTGACCAGCGCCATGCTTGATCCGGCGATACCCTGTCCGCGCGCCCGTCTCGGCGTTGCTTCGGCAGCGACGCCCCGCGCGCGTAACTCACGGGCAAAGCGTTCACGAAAGCGATTGAGTTGAACCGGGCGAGGATTGAAGCGGGTGCGATCCAGACCCTCGGCCTGCACCGTCAGATGCACATGCGGGCGCGGTGTGTCGGTATGGAGGGCCAGGACATAATCGTGGTTGTCGCTCAGCTCGGCATGGGCCAGCGTGCGGACAGCTCCCAAAACTTTGTCGGGGTCAGTGCCTTCGGGCATCGAGAAGATCAGCGACACAGACGACACCGTTGGCCGCGACCGCCATTGGAGAGAGTCGCTCCATTCTGCCGCGCGCTCGGCAACGTCTTCCTTGGCTGTCAGGATTTCGCCATCGCGGGTTTCGATGTCCACTTCGCCCTTGCGCCCGATATAGTCGAGATGGGCTTTGACATGGTTTCCACCCCGCTGGCGACCCGTGACCTTGACCACCACTTCTGGTGCCTTGCGAACAATCCGCGCCAGCTTGGCCCGCGCCGTCGGGCCGGTGGCAAAGCCGTAACTGGCATAGAGCGGAACGCGCGGCGTGCTGGTGGGGTCATGGATATAGCGCACCCGAAACGCCGGACGGGTTGCTTCCCACAAGGCGGATTCCAGGCCCGTCAATCCGCAACTGTCCAGTAGCTCTCATCGCCGCGCATGGCATCGCCAACGGCTGTCACCTGCTCGGATATTTCCATCCGCATGTCGGCGATCCGTTGCAGCTCGGGTTCGATCTGTTTGTCGCCGGTTTCGAGCATGGAAGCATTGGCAGCTTTCATCGCCTGATTGAGATTGCGGCCGATACGCAGCAACTGCATTCTGATCGGCGCAAGTTCGGTCAGCAGCCCGTCATCGACCCGCGATTTCAGCGCGAGGTGGCGGCGCACCAAGGCCTTGATCCAACCGGCGCGATCAGTCGAACGCTGCGCCGCTCGAACCTCGATCACGGCGATCTCGGCATCGGTAAATCGCAGCGAAACTCGATTGCGCGCGACTCCATCGGGACGG
Organism: Novosphingobium sp.; assembly: GCA_031372185.1. Taxonomy (GTDB): domain Bacteria; phylum Pseudomonadota; class Alphaproteobacteria; order Sphingomonadales; family Sphingomonadaceae; genus Novosphingobium. The sequence continues at coordinate 2,117 of JANMKT010000039.1, read as the reverse complement.
TCAATGAAGGGACGATCTGCGATCTCCCGCACCGTCTGTTCGATCATCTGGCGCAACACTGCACTTCGTCCGCCACGACCGACCGCAAAGCAGTCGAACGCCGCGAGCGCATCGGCGTCAAGCCGAATGGTGAGGGTCGCTCTGCTCGATAGTGGATTTGTCGCCATCAATCATGCCCGGTGAAACGTCAGTGAAACAGGGGCAATGTAAGACAACACGCGCCGCTAGGCATATCCTGCATTAAAGACAAATCAGACAAACCCCCTAAGACAAGCGCACCAAAAGCGGCTTTCTACTTCTGACAATAAGGAGCTTTGGGTGCGCTTGGGGGTTTGAGGTTTCAGGCTAGATGGGAAGTCCAACTTCCCACGCGGGCCGAAGATCGCCGGACAATTTCATGCTGGCGGCTGGCGGTCGCGCTCCCCCATTCGGCGATCTCGCCAAGTGTGCGGCCGCAGCCGATGCAGACGCTAAAACTAGCATCCACCTTGCAGATTTCTTTGCAGGGCGACGGCGGGTGCGGCATCATAAGACGCCTAAGGCATGTTCCTAACATGACCTCAAGATCAGCAAAAACGCAATTGCATTACTGAGCGTTCGTCGAGTGAGGCGGCGCCTAGTTTCCCTTCGCTCGTTTCGCTTTCCAAGCGGCAACCGCTTGTGTCGCGCTTCTAGCTAGAAGGTGAAATGTTGGTAGGCTTTCAATGGCGTCGCAATGCTCCGGATTTTCTAAGCGATATGCGTTGTCAGCCGGCAAGCCACAGACGAGGTTGATAGCCTTAACATATTGGGGATGCAGCCAAAGATATTTCTCTTGGACAGAGGGCTCCTCGTGACTCAATCCAGCCTCCAAAAAGGCAGCCAATTTGCCGAGGTATTCTGGGTAACCGTCATTGTCCGCTCCCGTAACAGCGACCACTGAATTCCACGAAACATAGTCGAAAAAATAGTGACCGTCCGCATCCTGGGTCATGAAGTGACGGACATATTCCTCTTCCTCATCGGGATCATGAGTTCGCGCCTGGGGTCTGCGCGCTATTTCGATTACCTTCTCATCAATGATGACCCGTGGAAATTTTGCGACCTTCGATTCCAATTCGTATGCTCGAACCATAGCCGGTCCAACGACATGACGCTGATCATGGTAGAGTTCGTCAATCGTTACTGCCCCACGTAACAAATGGCCGTGCAGAACCAGTGTGACGACACCCAATGCAATTTCATTCAAGAGCCAAAAAACGCCAGACTTCTCATCAATACGGTAAGACAGAACGATCGAGTCCGAGAACTGGGTAACTTGATTACTCTTGAAAATCGAATCCGTGCCAATTTCGCCCACTGCATCCATCGCATCGAGCAAACGCTTTAAGGCAGTAGGATCACCATCGGTTTTCTCAACAGATTCTTTGAAACCAAGAAAGTCCACGAACAGAATCAGGCGGTTCTCATAAGTGGGACAATTTGATTTTTTTGCTTTCATCGTAGTTCCGGCGCAGCCTTCAATAAGCTCGGTGGCATGGACGCGCACCGAGAGAAAAACAGACATTCGCTTACACCGGAAGTTGCAAGAGTAGAAGAGTTCGATAACCCAATTACGCGAATTAAATCCCCATGAGGAGCGACTATAGCACCACAAAGCCCCGCCCGGCAGAGCCGGACGGGGCGTGGGTGCGGTGGTCAGTTGCCGTTCGAGGTGCGGGCGCGTGACCAGATCAGGTTGAAGGTCTTGGCGTCGTCGTCGGCGAACAAGCTGGCGAAGATCGGTGCGTTGAAGCTGGGATCGTCGAGCTTGATCGAGAGATAGTCGCGGCCTTCCTTGCTGGTCTTGGTCCAGGCTGCCCCGATTTCGGCCTTCGCCACGAACACCCGGTGCGAGGGGGCGTTTTCGTTCTCGCTCGCTTCCTCGGCGATGATGGTGACGTTCTTCTTCTGCAAACTCATCGTGACGATTTCGCCGGTGTAGTTGGTGTCGCCGGACTTTTTGAATGTGCCGATATTTGCCATGATTCAGTTCCTTGTGTTGGTCGAACCCCGCGCTCATTCGCGGCCTCGATGGCTGGTTAAAGGCAGGGGCTTGCCCTGCTGCACCCGCAGGGCCGCAACGCAGTGGAGGACGG
>JANMKT010000119.1:0-34842 GCA_031372185.1 Novosphingobium sp. | reverse complement strand
AGGCGACGCAGAACATCGTACTGCGCCTCACCGCCGCGACCCTGGTCAGCGGCGGAGGATTTCGCGACCTGTTCGATAATGTGAACGGCCGACGCAACTACTATTCGATCCTCGCCAATGCGATCGTGAGCTATTGATGCGTCTCGCCCGTTTCCTCCTGCTGATGCTCGGCCTGCTGGCAATGCTACCCGCCAGCCAGACCCGCGCGAGCGAAGAGGAGAAGCCGGTGACGCGCAGTTACGTTACCGCGCCCGCAGCGCCTGCCAAACAAAGCGTGGCGCAGGTCGAGGCCAAATCATCGGGCTGTTTCAGCTGCCATCTGAAGTCCGATGCGCCATCGATGCATGTCACCCCGGCAGTGCGGCTGGGTTGCACCGATTGCCACGGCGGCGATGCTAGCGTGCGGGGTAATCCGGCGCTGGGCCGCGATGCGCCCGACTATGTCGCAGCGCGCGAGCGGGCGCATGTTCTGCCGCGCTATCCCAAAGCGTGGAACTATCCCTCCTCGGCCAATCCTCAGCGCGGCTACACGCTGCTCAACCGTGAAGCGCCCGAGTTTGTCCGCTTCGCCAATCCCGGCGATTACCGTGTAGCGCGCGAGGCTTGCGGGGCCTGCCATCTGCCGGTGATCGAAGCGGCGGAGCGCTCGTTGATGTCATCAGGTGCAATGCTGTTCGGCGGCGCGGCCTATAATAACGGCATCGTTCCCTACAAAAATTACATCTTTGGCGAGGCTTATACCCGCGACGGCCTGCCTGCCAAAGTTGTCTCGCCAGGCGCTATTCCGGGCAGGCTGACCGAGCGGCAAAAAGCCCGCGGCGCGCTGGCCGAGCTCTATCCGCTGCCGCGCTGGCAGGTTATCCCGCCGGGCGACATTTTCCGCGTGTTCGAGCGCGGCGGACGGACGATCGGCACCCAGTTTCCGGAGATCGGCCTGCCCAACCCCAGCGGCAACAGCCAGCGCATGGAAGAGCCGGGACGGCCCGACCTCAAGCAATCCAATCGCGGCCCCGGCACCGGGCTGCGCGTAGCGATCCCGGTGCTCAATATCCACAAAACCCGGCTCAATGATCCCTACATGTGGTTCATGGGGACCAACGACCAGCCGGGCGACTATCGCGGCTCGGGCTGCACCGGCTGCCACGTGATCTATGCCAATGACCGCGAGCCGCGCCACAGCCTGATTTACGCGCCGTTCGGCCGCGACGGGCAGACCATCACTCAGGACCCCACCATTGCCGACAAGATGGTTCCCGCGCATGGCGCGCTGGTCGGTGAGCATGGCGCTGCTCCACCACCGGCGAGTGGTGAGATGATCAAGGAAAGCGGCCATCCGCTGCAGCATGTCTTCACCCGGGCGATCCCAACTGCGCAGTGTATGAATTGCCATATGCACCAGCCCAATATCTTCCTGAACAGCTACCTTGGTTACACCATGTGGGACTATGAATCCGATGCGCCCAAGATGTGGCCGGGGCATCAGAAATACCCCACTGCCAAGGAAACCCATGAAGTTCTGGAACGCAATCCCGAAGGCGCGGCACCAAAGGGGAAATGGGCCGAGCTCGATTTCCTGCGCAATGTCTACGATCTCAACAGCGAGCTCAAAGACACCCAGTTTGCCGATTACCACGGCCACGGCTGGAACTTCCGCGCCGTGTTCAAGCGTGACCGCGAGGGCAATCTGCTCGACGCAGCGGGCAAGATAGTATCGCCCGACGATCCCGAAAAATGGCGCAAGCAGGGCGAAGGCAAGTTCGTGCCGCCCGGAATAAATCCCGGCAAGACCGTGCATCTGATGGACATCCACGCGGAAAAAGGACTGCAATGCGCCGATTGCCACTTTTCACAAGACAGCCACGGCAACGGGCTGATCTATGGCGAGGTGGCCAATGCGGTCGAGATCGGGTGCAAGGATTGCCACGGCACTGCCGATGCCTATCCCAACTTGCTAACCTCGGGTCCGGCGGCCCCACCCAAGGGCAACAACCTTGCGCTGCTGCGCAATCCCGATGGCAAGCGCCGGTTCGAATGGGTGTTTGATAATGCCGGTCGCCGCAGTCTGATCCAGCGATCAATCGTCGATCCCGACCTCGCGTGGAAAATCCACCTGGTGAAAGACAGCGTCGATCCAGCCTCACCCTATTTCAATGCCAAATCAGCGCGGGCCAAGATGATGAGCAAATCCGGCGCGGACGACGGCAGTTTCAGCTTCGGCCCCGGCGTTCCCAAAAGCGACCGGGCGCATGATGATGGCAAGATCGCCTGCTTCACCTGCCACCTCAGCTGGACCACCAGCTGCGGGGGTTGCCATTTGCCGATCGAGGCCAACTGGAAAACCGCCTCGCACCATTATGAGGGCGAGGAGACGCGCAATTTCGCGACGTATAACCCGCAAGTCGCGCGCGACGAAATGTTCCAGCTGGGCCGCCACCAGACCACCAAGGGCAACCAGATCGCGCCGGTCCGCTCCACTTCGGCGCTGGTGCTGTCATCGACCAATATCAACCGCGAGCGGATCTATATCCAGCAGCCGCCAATCAGTGCGATCGGCTTTTCCAGTCAGGCTTTCGCACCGCATTTTCCGCATACTGTGCGGACGACCGAGACCAAGACCTGCACCGATTGCCACTTGTCGGACAAGGACGACAACAATGCGATCATGGCGCAGTTGCTGCTGCTCGGCACCAATTGCGTCAATTTCGTCGGCTTCAACGCCTGGACCGGGCTTGAAGGTGGGATCGAAGCGGTACGGGTGACCGAATGGGACGAGCCGCAAGCGGTGCTCGGATCCTACCTCCACAAATACGCCTATCCCGATTTCTACAAGCTCCATGTTGACCAGAACCAGCGCGAACTGAAGAACTGGGTGCGCGGCAAGACCTTTGACGGCAAAGGCTCGGGCGAAACCCGGCCGCTTGAGGAATTCCGCAATGCTGAGCACGGCACGTCCGGCAAAGTCGGCTGCCTGCAATTGCGCGGCGAATATATGTTCGTGGCCGAGGGCAAGGGCGGCTTCCGCGTCTATGATGTGGCATCGATCGCCAACAAAGGCGTCTCGCAGCCGATCATCTCGGCACCGTTCTCGCCGCTTGGCCATGATACCCATGTCGATACCAGCAACGCCACCTGCATGGCGCTGGCGACCAACCAACCGATCAATCCGCTGCGCAATACGGCACGCATGCGCGTGGCCAATCAGGAACAGCCGTTCCTGCCGATTTACAGCTATGCCGCGATTACCGACAGCACCGAGGGGCTGGTGCTGGTCAATATCGAGACGCTGGCGGACGGCGAATTCCGCAACAACCAGCTGAGCCGCGCCGCTACCTGGAACCCGGAGGGAGTGCTGAACGGTGCGCGGCATATCGTGCTGGCGGGCGAAGTGGCCTATATCACCGCCGATGCTGGACTGGTTGCCGTGGACCTCAAGGATCCGCTCAAACCCGTGCTGGCCTCAGTCCAGCCGTTGACCGATGCGCGGGCCAGCGCCGTGCAATTTCGCTATCTGTGGGTGACCGACAGCGAGGGAGTAAAGCTGTTCGATATTACCGATCTGCGTAAACCCGTCGCTGTTCCATCGGGAACCGTGCCGCTGGCCAATGCCCGGAAGATCTATCTGGCGCGGACCTATGCCTATGTCGCGGCCAAGGCGGAGGGGCTGGTGATCCTCAATATCACCCGGCCCGCTGCACCGCAGATCTATGGGAAGTTTACGGCGGGCGGGCAGTTGAACGATGCCGAGGATGTGATCGTTGCCAGCACCAATGCCTCGCTGTTCGCTTATGTCGCCGATGGGCGGAACGGGATGAAGGTGCTGCAACTGACCTCGCCTGACAGCCAGCCCAATTTCTATGGCTTTTCGCCCGCGCCAAAGCCCGAACTGATCGCCTGGGCCAAAACCCCCAGCCCCGCCCTGTCGCTGTCCAAGGGCATTGACCGCGACCGGGGGGTGGATGAAACCGGCGGGCAGATGGCGGTGTTTGGCCGGCTCGGCTCACGCCCGTTCAACCGGCCGGAGATGGAAACGCTGTTCCTCAATCGCCGCGGCTTTCCCTTCAAGGTCAGCGACGAAGTAGACATGAAGGCTTGGAAACCCGCGCGATAACTAGCCACGCTCGGCAAAGGCCGCGCGGATCATCGGTTGCAGCGCAGCATCAAAGCTGGCCAAGGGATCAAGCTTGCCCAGGCTCTCGAAGTGCGAGACCAGCCCCTGCCCATTCCAGTAGTGCAGCCCATAGGCGGGTGCCTCGTCGGTGATTAGAACGCGGCCATCGGGCTTTTCGGGATCGACCAAAGTAAGGTTGAGCGCCACCGCTGGCGCGCTTGACGGGCAGACGATCAGCGGAACGCGTTGCCATCCAGTCAGAACGGGCCAGCCAGTCATGATCGGGCGGTGCAGATGTCCGCACAGGATCGCCTGGATCTGGCCGTGCCCCTTGATCGCTGCGGCAAAGCGGGCGAACCACGGTTCGGCAGCAGAGCTATCCATCCAGTCAATCCCGGACACGATCGGCGGATGGTGCATCACGATGATAGTTGGCGTGTCTGGATGGGCCTCCAGCTGCGCGCGCAACCACTGAACCCGGGCCTCGCAAAAAGCTCCGCCGTGCCGTCCCGGTTCAAGCGTGTCGAGCATGACTATCCGCGGGTTCGTTCCTTCGATTCCGTATTGGAAAAAGCCGCCATCGGGCCGGACTTGCTGGAACGCCGCACCGAAGGTGGCGCGATCATCGTGGTTGCCGACGATCGGCCAGACCGGGAACGGGCAATCCGCTAATGCCTCGGCCAGAATGCGATAGCTGGCCGCATCGCCGTGCTCGGTCAGATCGCCGGTCAGCAGCAGCAGGTCGGGCCGGTTCGGGCCATGCTTCAGGCGGTCAAGAACCTTACAAAACCGGCGCAGGTTGGGCTCGTCGGGGTGGTCCCGGTCAAAGCCGATATGAATGTCGGTTATTTGCGCGATCAGCACCGATCAGCCCTCCGGTTTGCGGCCAATTGCCGTCAGCTTGCGCTTAGCTCGATCCTGGCTCGGCGCCAGCGGCGAGGGATGGTAGGCATGACACATCGCGCAACCGGACGGTACATCGGCCTTGCTGCTGGTTTCGCCAAGATGGCAGGTGCGGCATTGCTTGATATCGGGCAGCAGCAGATCGGCCGAGGAAGCAGAGCGTTCTGCAGCATGGCAGCTGGAGCATTTCTCCTGTGAGTGCGGCTTATGATCGAACCAGCCATGCGCCATGAAGCGCGAGATTTGGGTTACCGGCATCACCCCCGGCTTCGCCCCATCCAGCTGCGGCCGGTGACATTCACCGCAAACGCCGCCGCGCGAAAGTGCGCGCTGAACCGAGCTTAGCCCGACATTGTGGCCTGAGAAGTTGGCATAATATGCGCCGCCCGAGGCATAGTCTCCCGCGCGGCGGCGGCCCATGCCGATCGGGCTGGCAAGCGGCACGGCTCCGTGATCAGAGGCACTGAGATCGGCCACCATCTGATCGATATCGCCGTGGCGGAGCGTGCGGAAAGTGGACCCGACCTTGTCGTAAGCCAGGCTGTGACAGCTCTCGCAATCGCGTTCCATATCAACCGGCTTGAAGCGCACCCCGTCCTCGGTTCCACGGTGACAGTTGGCGCAGCCGAGTGCTTGGCCATAGCCGCCAGCCGTGCCCAGCGTGATCGCCATCCGCGCGGCGCCACCGCGCGGATCAAGGTGGAGCTTATGCGGGAAGATCAGCCCGCTATCCTCACGCGGATTGGCGTCGAGCGAGACAGAACTGATCCGGCGCGAGGATGCATCAGTCACGATCCGGGCCCTGAATTGCGGGTGAAGCGTGCCAAAATCAGCCGCATTGCCCAGCTTGGTGTCGCTCAACCGCTGGTTCAGAGTGCCATGGCAATCGGCGCAGAATTTTTGCCGGGTCGGCTCCATCCGGCCCGCACCTTCATGCTCGGTATGACAATCGACGCAGGCCCCCGCCCCCGGCTTGCCAAAGCCATGCGCCACGGTTTGCAACAGCTTCTCGCCAAATAGCGGCGTTGCCCTTGCCCCAGCTAGCCGCACTGCCGGTGCATGATCGTGGGCGCTTTTGTGGCAGGTCAGGCAACTGCTATCGCGGACCGATTCAAACGGTTTGACGTGGCATGATTGGCAAGAACCTTCGAGACCGTGATGGGCTGCGCTCAGCGGACCAGGATTCCAGCTGCGGTCGCCTATTGCGCGGATCGTGGGATCGGCCCTGCTGTTAAGGTGGCTAGCGATCGGGATCGCCAGAAACAGGCCAAGGATCAATGCCGCCAGCAGCCATGACAGCACCCGCTTCGACGGCATGACGCCCGTCAGGGTAAAGCTGCGCCCCGGATCGAGCCCCTCACCCTCGCCGCTGGCCGCCTCGATCCGTTGCAGGGTAAGCAGAACCGCGCCATCGGCATCGCGCGCCACCCCGAGCCGGTGACTGCCAAAGCCCAGCTCAGCCCCGGTAGCGGGATCAATCGAGGCGGAACTTGTGCTCGAACCATCCAGCGTGAACCCGAGCGAGCCAACCGCTTGCACCGCAACCCGCCCGCCCAGCTCAAGGCTCAGCCGGGCATGGCGCGCATCCAGCGCCAGATCGGCCAGGTGAATGTCGTTTTCCGCAGCGCGGCCCAGCGTCAGCTCAGCAGTCGCAATGTCCCGGTCACGAACAATCTTGCGACCGTCCGCAGTAAATTCGATCTGCCTGATCCGGAAAGCCATGCTTGCCGCCCTACCAGTAGTAGAAAACGCTGATGATATGCGCGGTCAGCGCGGCTAGCAGCGCGATGGTGGCGGGTACATGAACAAACAGCCACACCTCCAGCAGCGCCTTCAGCCGCAGATGACGCCGCATCCGGTCAAGCTGCGCCTTGCGCCGCCGCAGCAGCGCCTCGACCCGGGCGATGGCGGGATCGGCCGGCACTGGCCCAGCGCTGTCACAGCCCGCGATGGCAAGCTCGGTCGCCCCGCCGCGATATCTGCCGGACAGCCGGCGCCACAGCCCCTGCGCGAACGGATCTTCATTCAGTGCCGCCAGCACCCGCTCTGCATCGGCCTGCGCCAGCGGCTGGGCGGCGGCGTGGAGCTGACGATCAACTGCGGCGATCCCATCGACCATCTGCGCGTCGGTCATCTCCTCACGGTTGGCGCTAAGTGCGGTGGGCAAGGTGGAATAGACCACGATGCCAAAGACGCCCGAACCGATCACCAGCAGCATCAGCAGATAGGCCAGCGTGTGGACGTTCCAGCCCAGCTGAAAGCCGGTGTGCAGCGTCGCGATCACGATCAGCGCGAGGCCGAGATAAACATGCGCCGAGGTCCACGCCTTGAGCGACCACCCGCCCGGTGTCATCGCCCGCTTGCGCACCCCCAGCAGCGTCAGCCAGACGATCAGCCCGGCACCGATCGTGCCGAGCGTATAGCCATACCAGCTGCCGCCATTGGGGCGCGGCTGAATGTCAGCAGCGATATAACCGATGATTGCAATCAGACTGATTACCAGCGCGATCTTGAGCCAGCGAAAACCCGCCAGTCGCAGGAACCCCTCGTGATCGGTGCTGACCCGGCGCGCGCCCTGTGCGGCCTTGCGCGAAGTGCTGGTCATCAGCCCTCTGCCTCCAGCCGCGCGACTGACAGAAAACCCTCGGGCGACACCCGGATCGCGGCACCGGTGGGGCAGGCGCGCACGCAGGCCGGTCCGCCCTCAATGCCCGAACACATATCGCATTTGATCGCCTTTTTGGGTTGCTCGGTCCCGGCGGCGACGTTCTTCTTGCGCCACTTCTTGCTCGGTTCGCCGGGGCCGGGGCCGCTGCCAAACAGCAGCCAATTTAGCAGCGAGGGCTTGGGCGGCGGCACGCTATCCATCCGGATCACGCCATAGGGACAGTTCCGCTGGCAGTTTCCGCAACCAATGCAGGTGTCGTCGATCACTACCTCGCCATCCGGGCCGCGCTTGATTGCGTTGGGCGGGCAATCGGCCATGCAGTGCGGATGCTCGCAGTGGCGGCAGCTGGTCGGCACATGGAGGTGGGCATAGGTCCGCCCGGCCTCACGATCGAGCCGCGACAGGCCATCATGGCTGTCGGCGCAGGCCTTTTCGCAATTGTCACAACCGACGCACAGCGTTTCGTCGATCAGCAACACATCGGTCGCCTCGCCGATGCCGTTGTCAATCAGGAATTGCGCGGTTTGCGAATACATGTCGACCACGCCGGAGAAATTGTCTTTCCGTCCTTCGACGAAGGCATTGATATCGCGCCGCGCCGCCATATCGGTTTGTGCCTTGCGGAGCAGCTCCGGCTTACGGGCCAGTAGCTGGGCAAAGGTATCGCCCGGCAGGCGAATCAATTCAGAACGGATCGCCGCCTTGACCGTGGCTGTGCGCCGACCGCCATCAATCAATGCCATTTCACCGACGTATGATCCGGCTGGCAAGTAGGAGAGGAACACCGGCTTCCCGCCGATCAACTTCTCGACGATCATCGAGCCGCGGCGGATGATGTAGATATCTTTGCCCTCGTCTCCCTCGGCCAGCACGACTTCGCCCGCGCGCGCGGTCAGCACTTCGGCCCCGGCAACAAGCTCGCTGATATCGGCCTTGGTCAGTCCCGAGCCGAACATCTGCAATACCTGCCGCTCGATCGAGATCCGCGCCACGGCCCGCGCTGCGCCTGGCGCGGTGGCGATCAGTTTCAGCGCGGCATTGCGCGAAAGTTCGATCACCACAGTCGATTCCGCCGCGCGGATGGTTGCCCCGCGCCGTCGACCGGAGATGAGGCCAACTTCGCCGAAGATCGAACCTTGCTCGATCGGCACGATCTGGCCGGGATCATCCTTGTTGACCTCGACCGCCACCGATCCTTCCGCGATTGCGAACAGCGACGTTCCCGGTGCCTTGCGTTCAAAGATCACGTCACCGCGCGCAAAGCTCCTGACCTCGCTGTCGAGCATCAGCTCGCGCAATTGCAGCGCCGAAAGCTCATTGAAGATGCTCACATTGGTACCCAGCAAAGCGAGCCATTCGTCTACCGTCCGTTTGACCGCAAGTGATGCAAACTTGGCCGCCAGGATCGGCTCATCGGCTGGCTTCAACGCCTTATTGCCATTGATAAACTCGATCACATCATAGCCCTGATTCAGGCAATGCTTGATCAGCGGGTATCCGGCCAGCGCGCCGATCACATGGATCCCGGGCTTGGTCGTCTCGAAAATGGGCGAGAGGACCGGAAACGCCTCACGGTCGGGGCTGGTAAACTCGATCCCGCAGGCCTCGACAAAGCTGCGCGGTGCGGCCGAACCCATCCGGGCGATGATCCGGTCGCAGGGAATGGTCTCCTGACCGTCGCGCGTATCGAGGACCAGTTCGTCGGCGCGGACTTCGGCCGCAGAGGTTTCGTTGCGGATCGTTATTCGCCCGGCTGCCGCCGCTTCGGTCAGCAGCTTGACGTTAGCCTCTTTGGTTCGGGCAAAATCAGCCGCTCGGTTAAGGATTGTCACCACATTGCGCTGGGCCGGATCGGCAGCCAGCCCAAGCGCGTTCTCAATCCCAGCGTCGCCCGCACCAATCACAGTGATATGCTCGTCAACATATTCGCCCGGATCGTTGAGCTGATATTGCACATGCGGCAGATCCCCGCCGGGGCAGCGCATCGTATTGGGATTGCCCTGGGTTCCGATTGCCAGCACCACGACTTCCGCCTCAATCGCAGCCCCGCCTTTGAGCGCCAGGATGAAATTGCCTGCTTCACCGGTGATCGCGATCACATCTGAATGAGGGCGGACGTTGATCTTTCGCTCGGCCGTTTGCCCATCCCAGGCACCCAGAATGCCCTCGCGCTTGCCTGCATCGAAGGTGAGATCGGAGCGCAGGACCAGCATGGCAGGTGTCGCCATCACATGCTTGCCCTTCTGATATTTATAGATCGTATCAGAGAGGTGGTCGGCCTTTTCGAGCAGGATATGAGACAGTCCCAGCGCTGCCGCCCGCGCCGCAGCACTTAATCCGGCAGGCCCGGAGCCAACTATCGCAATCCGAAACCGCCCGCTCACAGCAATTTCCCCGGTCCGACCAAGCACGCCGATTGCATTATCTGGGAAATTTGCGCAATCCGTCGGATAAGTCATCTCCGCAGGCTGCCGTCAGCTTGGGTGACAACTATGGACCTGAAACACACCATGACACAAGATAGCGGCAAAGGTTTCCCAGCAGGAAAAATCACTCTGGCAGTCGCCGGTTTCGCGCTGGCCTTTGCGATTGGTTATTCCATCTCGCAAGACCGCCCGGCTGCGACTGTTCCCAGCGCGCCAGGTGCTGAACCAAGTGCCAAGCCGCAATCGCTTGAGGGGCTTGAGCAAGCCGCCAATGCCAGCCCCACTGACGCTGCCGTTTGGCAAACGCTGGGCGCGGCCTATTTCGGGCAGGAGCTGTTTAACGATGCGGTTCGCGCCTTTGCCAAGGCAACCACGATTGATCCAGCCAAAGCGGTGCTGTGGTCGGCGCTGGGCGAAGCAAGGGTCATGGCCAGCCGCACCGATCCGATGCCGGCAGAAGCTGCCGCCAATTTTGAGCGCGCCATCTCGCTTGACCCAAAAGATCCGCGCGCGCGCTATTTCCTGGCGGTGAAGAAGGACATCACTGGCGATCATGCCGGAGCGATTTCGGATTGGCTGGCGCTGCTGGCGGAAACGCCGGCTGACGCCCCATGGCGGCCTGATCTGGTCCGGACCATCGAACAAGTTGGCAAGATCAACCGAATTGATGTGACCGCCAAGCTGGCTGCGATCACACCCAGGGCTCCTGCGTTGCCGGCGGCGGCGCGCGCTATTCCCGGGCCATCGGCAGCAGACCTCAGCGCCGCAGCTTCGATCCCGCCGCGCGAGCAAAACCGGATGGCGGAGGAAATGGTCGCCCGGCTGGAAGCGCGGCTGGCCGGCAAGCCCGATAATGTCGATGGGTGGATCATGCTGATGCGCAGCCGAATGACGCTGGGCCAGCCGGACAAGGCTTCCACCGCCTTGAAATCAGCCCTTGCAGCCAATCCCGCTCAAGCAGGCCAGTTGCGCCAGCAGGCGGATATTCTGGGCGTCCGTTAAGAAAACCTGCTCCAACTTTCCCATAAGAACACCACGAAAGTCAAAACCAGCCCGATCTGGAAACTGCGGTAGGCATAGCCCAGAAAGCGGTATTTCTTGCGCTGCAGCACCTGGCCGTTCTGATAAACATCGCGCAGCATGGCTCGGAAAACCTGCTCGTCGCTGCGCAGTTCAGCCAGCACCTGGTTGGTGAACTCCTGTTCGCTAAGCTTTGAGAATACCCCGAAAAACAGCAGATTCGGATTGTCTGGTCCAGGTGTCTTGCCGCCGATCGAGGGGACTACTGCGGCCACCGCCAACATCGCGGAAATGAATGCAAACAGCGCCAATACCATCAAAGACGCCGGAAACTGGCCGCGCGCTGCCTGCCCGACGGTGATGGTGAAAACCACGAAGGTCGCACCCATCAGGATGCTCGCTTTCTGATCGGCCATCTGGCTGAGCGAGAGGTTGGCCTGGGTGGCGGTTCGCACCAAATGGATCGCTTGGGCGGAAAAGGGTGGCGCTGAAGCTGTCTTGCCGTCAGTTTTCTCCATGACTTGCCCTAAACCACGCCAAAGGCCAGCATCGCATCGGCGACCTTCTTGAACCCGGCGATATTGGCCCCTTTGACATAGTCGATGTAACCGCCACCTTGAGTCCCATAAATGCGGCAACTTTCATGAATAGCATCCATGATATCCTTGAGCATCTGCTGCAATTCCTCTTCGCGCCAGGCGCGGCGACCGGAATTCTGGCTCATCTCCAGCCCGGAAACCGCCACTCCGCCAGCATTCGCCGCCTTGCCCGGTGCGAACAGGATCTTTGCCGCCTTGAACACGTGAACCCCCTCAAGGTCAGTTGGCATATTGGCGCCCTCGGCCACCGCCGTGCAGCCATTGGCAACCAGCGCGCGGGCATCTGCACCCAGCAGTTCGTTCTGCGTGGCACAGGGTAGCGCGGCATCGCAGGGCACGTTCCACGGGGTCTTGCCGGCATGGAAACTCGCACCTTTGAACTCCTCGCAATATTCCTCGATCCGCCCACGCCGGTGGGTCTTGTGGGCTTTGACCCAATCGATCTTGGCTTGTGTAATCCCATCGGGATCGTGGATGAACCCACCCGAATCCGAGAGCGTCAGCACCTTGCCGCCCAGTTGAACGATCTTCTCTGCCGCATGGGTCGCGACATTGCCCGAGCCCGAGATCACCACCGTTTTGCCGTCCAGCTCCTCGCCCTTGGTGGCGAGCATATTGGCGAGGAAATAAACCGCGCCATAACCGGTAGCCTCGGTCCGGATCAGCGAGCCGCCGTATTCGAGCCCCTTGCCGGTCAGCACCCCGGTAAACTGATTGGTGATCCGCTTGTACTGGCCAAACATGTAGCCGATTTCACGCCCGCCAACCCCGATATCTCCAGCCGGAACGTCCACATCGGCACCGATATGGCGGTACAGCTCGGTCATGAAGCTTTGGCAAAAGCGCATGATTTCGCGCACGCTCTTGCCTTTGGGATTGAAATTGGAGCCGCCCTTCCCCCCGCCCATCGGCAGGCCAGTTAGGGCATTCTTGAAAGTCTGCTCGAACGCGAGGAATTTGAGGACACTCTCGTTGACGCTGGGATGAAAGCGGATCCCGCCCTTGTACGGCCCGATTGCATTGTTGTTCTGGACCCGCCAGCCGCGCTGAACCCGGATGTTGCCGGCATCGTCCTCCCAGCAGACGCGGAACGAGACGACCCGGTCTGGCTCGGCGATCCGACGCAGGATTTGCTGGGAGTGGTACTCTTCCTTGTCGGCGATGAAGTCGAAGATGTCCTCGGCAACTTCCTGAACCGCCTGGCAGAACTCTGGCTGGTGGGGATTGCGCCGGCCCACCCCGGCCATGAAGCCTTGGAAATCAACGTGATCCGATGCCGCCATAAGTCCCTCCCCGGGTTACGGGGCCGAGGATATGCCCGCTCCAGCCGCTTGTATAGTGCTAGGATCAGGATCAATGCTGCGTTAAAAGATCGCGCGTTTCAGCAATTGCGGAAATGCCGCGGCGGCCATCAATCCGGTCGAGCTGGACAACAATGTCGATCACCGATGCGGCATACTCCAGCGTCTCCTGCCGGGCGAGGCCGAGCCCGGTCTGCATTGCCATCAGCGCGATCTGTTCGAGCGCACCGCGCGGGCTATTGGCATGAACGGTCGAAAATGAGCCGGGATGGCCGGTATTTATCGCTCGCAGGAAGCTGACGGTTTCGGTGCCGCGCAGCTCGCCCAGCACGATCCGGTCAGGCCGCAACCGCAGCGCCGCTTGCAGCAGCTCGTTGGCAGAGATTTTCGCTTCGCCCAGCTCACCCTTGACCGCAATCAGGCCGACGCCATTGGCACTGGGCAGCCTAAGCTCAGCAGTATCTTCGACCAGAACCACCCGCTCATGCCCCGGAATTTCGCGCAGCATCGCACCCAGGAAAGTGGTTTTGCCGGTCGACGTGCCGCCCGAAATCAGGATGGTTCGCCGCCGGGCAATCGCATCGCGCAAGAAGGCAATCGGCTCAGCCATCGGATCGGGCGAAGGTGTGATTACTGCTGAAACAATCGGCCCGCGATCATAGGCATCAAGTTCAAGGTTGAGCCGCCGGTGACGGCGGATCGCGAGCGCCCAGTGGCGGCGCGTCGCCGGCGGTCCAATCAGCTGGATGCGCGCACCATCCGGCAAAGTTGCGGCCAGCAGGGGATGCTCGCGATTGATCCCCTGGTGGCTAATCCGGGCTACTTGCTCGGCCAGCCGTTGCAGCAGCTGGTCATCGACCTCAGGCAAATCAATCCGTTGCATTCCCGGCTGGTCAGCATCCTCGATCCACAGCTCACCCGGCCGATTGACCAGAATTTCGGTCACCGTCTCCCGGTCTAACCATTGGCGAAACGGGCCAAGATAGGCATCAAGGTAGACACTGCGCGGGGCGGGTTCATCCGCTTTGGATTGCCCCTGCGACAATACATGCACCGCTCCACTCACTGCGTGCTGACCTTGGAGAAATCGAGATCGCGCGCGGTGAACACGCGGATCGGCTCGCCCTGCCGAACCCGGACCGTCGGACCGATCTGGCCAGACTGACCAACCGCGCTGGCCGCTGCCGATTGCCCGCCGCCGGCGACGATCACTCCAGCATTACCGCCAATCGCCGACAAGCCGCCAACCACCGAGAGCAGCAATGCCGAGCCGAAACGCTCAAAGAAATGGCTGTTGACCTTGCCGGCAAGGCCGGTTTCGCCCGAAAACCCGATCGCGGGCGAGGCGATGTTGACCGAAACCCCGTCCGGACGGATCAGCCGCGTCCAGATCACATAGGCCCGCTTCTGGCCGGCCTGGAGCCCGCTTTTGTACTGACCGATCAGCCGCGATGAGCGCGGCACCAGCACCCTGCTGCCATCGAATGAGCGAACATCTGCGCTAACGATCGCCCGGACATAGCCAGGCACATCGGTGTCGATTGCAGTTTCGAGGATCGCCGGGATCAGCGTGCCCTGCGTTACCGTAGTCTTGGGATCAATCATCGCGGTTGCGCGAGCGGTGGACCCGCCTACCCCGCCAAGCCGCGCTGAGAACTCATCGCTCGGCGGCCCACCCTCGATAGCCGGGCCGGGGTCGGGCTCTGGTAGCGCGCTGGCATCAAAGACCACGGTGGGTGAGGCGTTGGGGTTGGCGGAAATGGACCTGCCCACTAGCTGCTGCTGCTGAGGCGGCGCGGCAAGCACGGCCTGCTGCGGCGGAGTGGCCAGCACAGGCGCGGGCATTGGCGTGATCGCCTCTTCCGGAACTTGCGGTGCCACAGCCACCGGCGCGGCGGACTTTGGCAATGGCTTCTGCACGGTTCGGGCGCTGTCCATGGTCCATAAGGTCGCCGCCCCCAGTGCACCAACCAGGATTGCCCCGACGGCCAAGCCCAGCACATCAGATCGCGGGCGACGCTGGGTGACGGCTGGCAGGACATTGCGGGTCGCAAGATCGATCACCACAGCGCTGTGTCCCTCGCGCGGATCTCGATCGTTGGCAGCAGATAGTCCGGGATTGCTTCTTAAAATCTGGCGCATGGTCATTTCCCCTTCGCGGCAGTTTGCTGCGCCAGAGCGGCCGCTGGCCGTGTGCGGGGACGCTCGCCTTTGAATTCCAGAGTTGCACTGTTCCGGCCGGAACGCAGGATAATCAGGCCGGGAACGCCATCGAGTACAATCAAGCCATCCCGCACCGCGAAGTTCACCGGCCCCTCATCACCCCGCTCATTGCGAATAAGGATGGCAGGCATGGAAACTCCTGGCGCCCAGCTGAGGTATGTCGCGACGCCATCATCATAGACCCGCGACGGTAGCAGCTTGTCCTCGCCGCGCGATTTCCACGCGAAATTGAGCGATGTGGGATCAACCGGTCGCGCGGCCAGACCGCCGCCTGACTGCTGTGCTCCCAGTTTGGGGGAACCGTCCGCATAAGTGAAGCGCAGCACGTAAAGTGGGCTCGCTTCGGCGTTAACGTGAAGGTCAAACAGATAGGTATGGCGGTCTGTAACCACGGTCATATTGGTCCGCGCACGGGCGCCGAGTGGCTTTATAAACAGAATGTTGGCCCGCTTGTTTGGAGTGATTTGCCAACTGGTCGAATCGCCCACCGCGACATTTTCAATATGCTCATCCGGGGCGAAGATAACCGATGCCTGGACGCCCATCCGCCCCTCGATCCTTACCACCTCTTCGCTGTTATAGACGCGCGTGACCAGCCGCGCATCCCCGGCCGAAGCGGGCACCGCGGCCGTCAACACGGTAGCAGCCAGAATAAAGCGGATCATCGGAACTTCTCCTTGACGGGTCTGGGCTGCGCGCGGAACCGACTGCCAATCCCACGCGCACGCTGCGCTGAAGCGGGCGGAAGCGCATGCATTGTGCCAGCCATTTGCGTAACCATGGTACGGCTGCTGCGGGTGTGAACCGCAGGCATGCCCTGCGATCCGGAGGCACCGAGCGATGAATGGGCCATGGTGGCAAGCGCAATCCCGCTGCGCGATGCGGCCATACCATGGTTTTGCGGCGCACTCGCAAGGATTGGAGCAAAACCAGCTGCCGGACTTGCAGTGGCCTCGCTTTTTTCAGGTGCCAGCCCAAAAACGCTCCAGCCTGAAACCATCGCTCCAGACACCTTGAGCACCATGCCGATCAGCGCAATATGAACCGAGGTGATCAGGAACAGCGCCAATGCGGCGCGGCCATCGACCCCTGCACCACTGCTCAAACCCGCCACGACCGGCACCAGCAGTTCAAGCATCAACCCGCCGCCAAGCACCACGAACAAAGGCGTGATCGCTGTCATCACGACTCCGCGCAACCAACCGGCACAGAGCCCGCGGGTTCCTGCGAACAGCCCGAGGACGACAAACACCGGTCCCACCCCGAGCAACACCGCCAGCGCAATCCGGGACGCAACCAGCACGCCAACCGTACCCAGCAGCAGCAGCACCGCCGCCAGCCACATCAGATTTTCGGGGGTGAAGCTGCCCTGCGCCGCCGCTGGCGGCTGGCCATTCTGTGCCGCAGTGCCAACCTCGGCAATCGCGGCGAAGACCATATCGATCCGGTCCGCAAATATTTGCGTGGCAGAGCCGCTCGCGCCGGTCAGCACTGAGGCGATCTGATCGGGTGCGCCGATTGCCAGATTCCACACCACCCCTTGATAAGCGACCCAGCTAGTCGCAAAGGTCAGCACAAAACCAAGCGTCAGCATCCTGGGCGTCAATGCGGAAATGCCGATCCGGCTGCGGCCCGTCAGCAGCGAAATCGCGAAGAAGGCGATATACAGCGTCAGGATAATGGTCAGCGCCGGAAGCAATGCACCGCCGCTGCCGAACAACCGCCCAAAAGCAGCCGCTGTGCTCTCATTGGCAAGGCAATCGACAGCTCGCAGCGCCGGGGCAACCCCCGCCGAGGCCTGAGCAGTCAAACTATCGCAGGCGCTCATTCAGCGGCCTCGTTCCACAGGGCATCCTCGTCGGTTTCGCCCGGCCACATCGCGCCAGTCAGCGCCGGATACCAGTTCTGCGGCAGATCGCCATATTCGGCACGCAGTGCATCCAGCCGCCGCACGGTGCTTTCCCGGCCCGAGAGGACCGTCAGCACTTCCGGCATTCCGGACAGATCGAGCCTGACGACCACCGAGGCATCGGGCTGGCGAACCAGGAAACAGCGGCTCTGCGCGGGCAGAGTGCGGATCAGATCAAGTTCGTGTGTAGTAAGCCCGAAGCCCTCGCAATAATCCTCCGCCCGGGCGCGCGCATTGGGCATGAAAATCATTGTCGCAGTCTGCTCGACCAGCGCCGTCGCGATCCGGCTATCGAGCGCATCGCGGGCGCTTTGGGTGGCAAACCCAACCAGCGCATTACGCTTGCGCAGGGTCTTGAGCCAGTCACGGATGCGCGCTGCAAAAACCTCGTCGTCCAGCGCTTTCCAGCCCTCATCGATCAGCACCAGCGTCGGCTGGCCGTCGAGCCGCTCTTCAACCCGGTGGAACAGATACATCATGGTCGGGGTGCGCAGCCGCGGTGTCTCCAGCAGTGCCGTCATATCGAAACCCAGCGTGGCAGCGGACAGGTCGAGCTGGTCCCCCCCTTCCGGACGGGGGGCGTTGTCAAATAGCCAGCTGTGTTCGCCATTCTGGATCCACGGATCGAGCCGGCTGGCCAGATCGCCCGGCTCGGGTCGGCGGCTACCGGCGAGTAATTCGCGGAAATGGGTCAGCCGCCGCAGCGAGGCCTGATTGGCAAAGGCCGCATCAACTGCGCCGGCAATAGTCGCTAGTTCCTCCGGGCTGGCCGCGGCCAGCAGAACTCCCAGCCAGTCGCGCAGAAAAGCTCTATTTTCGGGGTTATCGGGCAGCGCCAGCGGATTGAATCCGGTCGGCTGTCCGGCGGCTATCCGGCTATAGCGCCCACCGATGCCGCGAACGAAAACCTCGGCGCCGCGATCCTTGTCGAACAAAATCGTGCGCGGGCTGAACTTCTGCGCCTGCGCCGCCAGGAAGTTCATCACCACCGTTTTGCCCGATCCCGACGGGCCGATGATCGAGAAATTGCCAAGATCGCCCCCGCCTGTGCCCGATGCGTGGAAGTTGAAAAAGAACGGCGTTGAACTGGTGGTCTGGAGCAGCGTCACCGCTTCGCCCCAATGATTGCCGCTCGCCTGACCCAGAGCGAAGCCATGGAACGAGCCGAGGCAGGCCATATTCGCACTGGAAATCAGCGCGCGGCGCACCAGATAGGCCTCATTGCCGGGGAACTGCCCCCAGAAGCCGGGCTCAAGATTCACATCCTCGCGGACCACAACTGCCCCCGCGTCAGCCAATGCGGCAGCGCAGGCGGAGGTCAACTCGTCCAGTTGTTCCAGCCGCTTTGCACGGACCAGGACGGATAAATGGTGATCGCCAAAGGCGACTGACCCCACGCCCAATGCATCACGCGCGGCTACCATTTCACGGCGCTCGGCCATGGCTTCTTCGTCCGCAGACTTAAGCCTTCGGATCGCAAGATCGATCCGCTCGCGCGCAACCTGCCGATCGCACGGCGCGTAGCTCTCGCTCAACACCATTTCGCACGGCAGCCGCAACAATGCATCGGTCAGGCCCGGTGCAGTACTGTCCGGGTAGTCCTTCATGGAGAGCAATGCGCCAAAATCACTGCCCGATGCGCCGCGCAATTCCAGTGCATCCAGCCCGAAGTTGAGCCGCCGATAAGGCAGCATCCGGCCAATCATGGTGCCTTCTGCCGGCCGGCGCACGGGGCGCATTTCGCCGTTATAGATCGCGCTGAGCAGTTCGAGCACTTCCGAGCAAGTGCCGCTGGGGCCATCATAATCGCCGAGCAGCCGGGCGTCATAGGCACCCAGCGAAGCGAGCATCGCCGAAGCGGCGCCGCGCAAGGCACGCAGATCATCCGGATCGGGCTCGAGCGGAGCGCCCTGGCGCCGAAGCATCCGCGAAAATCGTTCAGCCCAGCCCGCCTTGCCCCGCGCCGGGCGGCGCAGCAGCGTGACGAACTGATCGTTGACGAACAGCGTTCCAGCCGCGAGCCGCTCTTGCCAGCGTGCGTCGATATGCGCGGCCAGTGGATCGCCGAATTGCGCATCGAGTGCAACATCCACACGGCGGCGAACGATATGATGATACAGAACGATCCGCGCATCAAGCGCGCTGCGCAGCAGCACTTCGCGCATCGCGGCATGGGCGTTCAACTCTTCGCTTTCCGCCGTTTCGAAATTCAGCCCGGGCACCAGCAGCGAGATCATTACCGACCCGTCGCTCAGCAGCACTACATTTTGGTCAACCAGCGAATGATAGGGCAGTCTATCACCGGCCAGGGCTTCTTTCCTGGCCCACGAGGCGGCTCCTGCAATTTGCTTCATCGTTTTCTCTCTCTTATGCTGCGTAACTATTGCAGCCCCACTTTGCCCAGTTGCGAACCCGCGGGCAGCGGCTCACTTTTGTGATCCAAAGATCGAACACGCGCGGCTCACGCAGCGATGCAAGATAACCGGCGGCGTGGATCAACAGTGCAGCCGGTAGCACCACAAAGCTCTTGCTGATGAGGAAGAGCTCGGTTGTTACCGCCGCGTTGATCACGAAAAAACTAAACGTTACCCCGGCAAACATTTGCGGCCGGGTAAGCGCACGATGGAGTGGATAGCGGACCAGTTCCCCGACTTGCGACATCGGCCTGCCTCAACCTCCCAGGGTTGCGGATTGAATGCCGGTAACAATCGCCCCGGCACCGAACAGCACGAAGCAGCCGATGATCACGGTTGCGCCAAAACGCCAGTTCAACCGGCCGGTCAGCATCATGAAGCCCACCGCTGCGACGGCCATGACCGCAACCGCCGTGGCGACATTGCCCATCAGCGTTCCCTGCAACCAGGCCAAGGCCGCTACGATCGGACCAGAGCCCTGCGGATTGACGGATTGCGCGTAAGCGGTCTGCGGTGCGACGGCAAACAGGGCGGTAAGTGCGCTCATCGATAGACGCATCGTTGTTATCTCCGGGCAATAGGGGACAGCCGCGCGATAATCGCGGCGACATAGTTCTGAGTCTCGGCAATGCGCGGGATACCCCCGGCTTGCTGCACGCGCCCTGGCCCGGCATTATAAGCTGCCAGTGCCTTCTCCAGATCACCACCGAAGCTGTCTAGTTGTTGGCGCAAGTATCGTGCGCCACCTTCAAGGTTAGCGTCAGGGTCGCTTGGATCAACCCCCATCTGTCGAGCCGTGCCTGGCATCAGTTGAGTGAGACCGCGGGCTCCCACCGGCGAGACGGCACCGCTGTGCCAGCGGCTCTCTTGCCAGACCAGCGCTTCCAGCAAGGCGGGGCTGATGTCATATTTGGCCGCGAGCTCTGCTACGCGGGCGCGCCATTGCATCGGCGCCGCGCTGTCGGCAATGATTGTTTCGGGAACGGCTTCTTGAGCCACCGCTTGCACAGGCGCGCCCGTGCTGCGGGTTCCACCCGTAACCCAGCTATGGGTTGAGCCGCTTATTTCCAGCACATCGGCCTGTACCGGAGAGGCCAGCAAAAGCCCACACAACCAGGCCGTTGCCAGTCCAATTCTTGATTCATCTCGCACCGCTCAGGACCTCCTGCGGATAATCGAGAAAAATGGTTAACGCAATAATTTGCAGCTCGCCAGCCAAGGGAACACCCCGCTGTGGCTAACTGCGGCCAAAACGGGGTGAACGGTTCAACCCGGCGGCTGAGTGGTTCAGCCGAGCAGCAAACGCGATCCAGCCCAGATGGTCAGCGCGGCCGTTAGCCACCGAATTAAGCGTTCAGGTAGCCACCGTAATGCCATCAAACTGCCCAGCTGACCCCCGATCACCACGGCGACAAGCAAGGGCAATCCGCCTGAGAGCGCCTCGGCAAAACGGCCAGGTCCGGCCTTGGCGAGTTGGCCTGCCAGCCCGGCCACCGAATTGATCAGAATGAACAGGCTGGTCGTTGCGGCAATCTGTCGCGCACCGTTCCAGCGGCTAAGGTGCAGCAACGGCGCGAGGAATATCCCCCCGCCGATCCCGACCAATCCGGCCAGATAGCCCAGCGGCGCAGCGAACAGCGGCATGAACCGGGCCAGACTGCTCGGCTCGCCCTGAGCATCGGGTGTGCGAGGAAGCAACAAGGCAAGCCCGGCCAAAATCAGACCGGCCCCCAGCAGCACCAGGAAATGGGTTTCCTTGATTGGCGTCAACCCACCCAGGAATGCCAGCGGCGCGGCGATCAGCGATACCGCCAGTGCGCCGCGCCACGGGATCGTTCTCGCGCGGGCAAAGCGGATCGTCGCTCCGCTGACCACCACGATGTTGCAGGCGAGCGAGAGGATCGGCAGCAGCCGAAAATCAAACCCCGCCAGCGATAACAGTGCGCTATAAGTCGATCCGCCGCCAAAGCCGACCGAGGCGTAAAGCAAGGCAGTGGCGAAGAAGCCAAATGGCAGCCAGATCATTGTATCTTCCCCTGTTCAGCTCAGCCAGCAGCGCCATGGCAATGCTTGTACTTCTGGCCCGAGCCGCACGGACACAGCACATTGCGCGACAGGCCAAGCTCGGCATAGGGGTCGCCCGCCGGAGCAAGGCTGGTCCCCAACGCGCCGAGCATTGCAGCAGAACCGGGTGTGCGCTCGTCCGCATCATTTTCGCCGGTGAAGGGGTCAATATGACTGGTCAGGAAATCGGGCAGCTCCGGCAATTGCAGCGCTTCGGGATTGGGCATGCTGAGCTGGCTGTTGGATAGAATCCGGGTAACGTCTTCGCGGATGACTTCCAGCATCTTCTCGAACAGGCCAAAGGCTTCCTGCTTGTATTCGTTAAGCGGCGTCTTCTGGGCATAGGCGCGCAGGAACACGACCTGGCGCAGCGCATCGAGCGTCGCCAGATGTTCCTTCCAGAAGTGATCGATCCGTTCAAGCAGGACGCTCTTTTCGACCTGGCGCCAGATCGAGAGGTCGCCACCCATCTTTTCATCCATATGCGCATCGGCAAGCTGGCTGATCCGTTCCTCGATCACGTCCGGCTCGATCCCGTCCTCGCTCAGCCAAGCCTCGATCGGCACCGTGATACCGGCAACTTCGGCTACCCGTGCCGCCAACCCCGCGATGTCCCATTGCTCGGGATACGAGCCGGGAGGGCAAGCATCGCCGACCAGTGCATTGATTGTATCGCGGCGCATATCAACCACGACATCATCGACCGCATCGGCATCCATGATATCGGCGCGCTGCTCGTAGATCACCTTGCGCTGATCATTCATCACATTGTCGTATTCGACGACTTGCTTGCGGGTATCGTAGTTGCGCGCTTCAACCTTTTTCTGCGCGGTTTCGATCGCTTTGGATAGCCACTTCGATCCGATTGCCTCTCCATCGGCAAGGTTTGAATTCATCATCCGGGAAAACAGCGTGTCCGGTCCGAATATCCGCAGCAGATCGTCCTCAAGACAGAGGTAAAACCGCGACAAGCCCGGGTCCCCTTGCCGGCCCGAACGGCCGCGCAGCTGGTTATCGATCCGGCGGCTTTCATGGCGTTCCGTGCCAAGCACGAACAGTCCGCCTGCGGCCAGAACCTGCTGGCGTTCCGCCTCGATCTCGGCCTTGAACCGGGCAATCTCGGCCTCGCGTGCAGGGCCTTCGGGCGTGTTCTTGAGCTCGTCTTCCATGCGGAACTCAAGGTTGCCGCCCAGCTTGATGTCAGTCCCGCGCCCGGCCATGTTGGTGGCAATCGTCACTGCCCCCAGCCGCCCGGCCTGTGCCACGATATGCGCCTCCATCTCGTGGAAACGGGCATTCAGCACCGCATGCTTGACCCCTTCTTTGTTGAGGAACTCGGACAGCATTTCGGATTTCTCGATCGAAACCGTGCCGACCAGCACCGGCTGGCCAATCGCGTTCTTCTCGGCGATAGACTTGGCGATAGCCTGGAACTTGTCCTGGGTGTTCTTGTAGAACTCGTCTTCCTCATCAACCCGCAAAACCGGGATATTGGTCGGGATAGTGACCACGTTCATCTTGTAGATGTCGAAGAACTCCGCCGCCTCGGTCGCCGCAGTACCGGTCATGCCGGACAGTTTGGGATACATTCGGAAATAGTTCTGGAACGTGATCGAGGCCATTGTCTGGTTCTCGGGCTCGACCTTCACCCCTTCCTTGGCTTCGACCGCCTGATGCAACCCGTTCGACCAGCGCCGGCCATCCATCATCCGCCCGGTGAACTCATCAATAATGATGATCTTGTCGTCCTTGACGATGTAATCGATGTCGCGCTTGAACATCACATTGGCTTTGAGCGCCTGGTCAAGGTGGTGGACGACCTGGGTGTTCTCCACGTCATACAGGTTGGAGCCCACCAACAGCCCAGCTGCCTCGAGCATCCGCTCGGCCTTTTCGACCCCATCTTCGGTCAGCGTGATGCTCTTGGTTTTTTCGTCGGCCTCATAATCCTCGGGCACGATCTGCAGCACGACCGCGTGGACCTGGGCGTAGAGCTCCGATTTATCGTCGGTCGGGCCGGAAATGATCAGCGGGGTGCGCGCTTCGTCGATCAGGATCGAATCGACCTCATCGACAATCGCGTAATTGAACGGCCGCTGGACCATCTGGCCCCGCTCATGCTTCATGTTGTCGCGCAGATAATCGAAGCCGAGCTCGTTGTTGGTGGCATAGGTAATATCGGCCTCATAGGCCGCGCGCCGCTCATATTCGGGCATGTTTGGGACAACCACCCCCACGGTCAGCCCGAGGAAGGTGTAGATCTGGCCCATCCATTCGGCATCGCGCTTGGCCAGATAATCATTGACCGTAACGACATGGACGCCCTTGCCTTCGATCGCATTGAGATAAACCGCCAGCGTTGCCACCAGGGTCTTGCCCTCACCGGTCCGCATTTCGGCAATTTCACCGCGATGAAGCACGATGCCGCCGATCATCTGAACATCGAAATGGCGCATCCCCAGCGCGCGCTTGCCCGCCTCGCGCACAGTGGCGAAGGCTTCGGGCAGGATATCCTCCAAAGTTTTTCCAGCCGCGAGGAAAGTCCGAAACTTGGCTGTTTGGGCTGCCAGCTCGTCATCGGTCAGCGCTTCGATCTGGCTTTCGAAAGCACTGATCTGGCGCACGATCTTGTCGAGCGATTTGACGTAACGATCATTGGATGAGCCGAAAACGGCTTTGGCGATGGCGCCGATCATAAGAAATTCCAGGATTTTGTGATGTCAGGAGATGATTTTGCGCCGCGCGTGGCCAAAACATTGGCCCGGCCAGAGCATGACCGCGGGCGAAACTGTCAGTCTGCCAACGCGCTATTCGTAAGCGCGGTCAGCACCGAACAGAACTGATGGGGCAGTGACCCGGGGATATGCCGGACGAACCGGCGAAGCATCAACTTCGCAGCGCTCTTGCCTGGCTACCGGAGCAGCGGCTACCGGCGCTTGGCAAGGAGCTGAACGCGCGCCGCCACGGCTGGCTTCAACCGCACCGATTTGCGTATCGTTGGCGCTGCATAGCCGCGCCTGCGCAGGGGATACCTGCGTGACGAGGCCGGCCAAAAGGGCCAGCAGGGCGAGAAGTAACCGGTTCATCTGCCGCAGCATATAGGCAGCCCAGCGCCCAGCGTCCAGCCTTGGCCGTGATAATCGCGCAAACCGCCCAGAGCCATCAGCCGAAACGAGAGACGCCGCGTTTGCTCTGGGCAAACGCGGCGCAGTATTTTCTCAGATCGTAAGACCGTTATCGGCCTGCGCGATCAGCAAGCAGGCAGCCTTAGTTGACCGCGTCCTTGAGGCCCTTGCCGGCCTTGAACTTGGGCTGTGTCGATGCCTTGATCGTCATCGGCTCACCGGTGCGCGGGTTGCGGCCGGTCGACGCCTTGCGCTTGGCAACCGAGAAGGTGCCAAAGCCGACAAGGCGAACTTCGTCACCCTTCTTGAGTGCGGCAGTAACCGCATCGAACACGCCTTCGACAGCCTTGCTGGCGTCGCTCTTGGTCAGGCCACTCGAATCGGCAACTGCGCTAATCAGATCATTCTTGTTCATAACGGGAACCCCTACCTCATGTGAAACTGATATCGCTTTAATGGTCTCAAAGCTGCGCCGGAATTGACCCGCTTTTACGCAGGCTGTCAAAGCCAAATACCGGGTTTTTTCACCAATTATCCACGTTATTCCGCCGCTTTCGGCAAAGCGAGCGCCAGATGCGACGATTGAATCGATTTGCCGCAGTGCAGCAACGCGAATCCGTTGTCGATTCGCTGCATTGCAACACGCCGTTACGGCCAGCACGAATCAATGCGCGGTGTGGTTTGATCCAGAGCCAGGAATTCCAGCGCTCCCCGGCTGGCTCGCCAGATCGTCCGCTTCGGTCCATTCGATCGCTTCAAGCGGCTTGACCAAAGCGATGGCCAGCACTTCGTCAACATGGCTGACGGGAATGATCTCCAGGCCCGTAGTGATGTTGGCCGGGATCTCGGTCAGGTCCTTGGCGTTCTCTTCGGGGATCAGCACGGTTTTGATTCCGCCGCGCAGAGCCGCAAGCAGCTTTTCCTTCAAGCCGCCGATCGGCAGCACCCGCCCGCGCAGCGTGACCTCACCGGTCATCGCGACATCCTTGCGCACTGCAATCCCGGTCAGCGTTGAGACGATCGAGGTGACCATGCCAACCCCGGCGCTGGGCCCATCCTTAGGCACCGCTCCTTCGGGAAGGTGGATATGGATATCCTTGCGCTGAAACAGCGTCGGCTTGATTCCATAGGCAGGACTGCGCGCGCGAACAAAGCTGAAGGCGGCCTGGATGCTCTCATTCATCACTTCGCCCAGCTTGCCGGTGGTTTTGACCGCGCCCTTGCCGGGAACGGTAACGCTTTCGATGGTCAGCAATTCGCCGCCCACCTCGGTCCAGGCCAGGCCCGTCACTGCGCCAACCTGGTGCTCTTCTTCCGAAACGCCGTGACGATACTTGCGGACCCCGGCGAACTCGCCAAGGTTTTCGGGTGTGATGGTAATCGCGGTTGCCTTGCCCTCAAGGATCCGGCGCAGACTTTTGCGGGCCAGCCGGGCGATCTCGCGCTCCAGCGTGCGGACCCCGGCTTCGCGGGTGTAGTAGCGCACCAGATCGAGCAGCGCCTCGGTTGTCAGGGTGAACTCACCCTGCTTCAGACCATGTGCCTCGATCTGCTTTTCAACCAGATGGAGCTCTGCAATCGCGACCTTCTCGTCCTCAGTGTACCCCTCTAGCCGGATTATCTCCATGCGGTCTAGCAGGGCTTGTGGCAGGTTGAGGCTGTTGGCGGTGCACACGAACATCACGTCCGAAAGGTCATAATCAACCTCAAGGTAGTGGTCCTGGAACTTGGAGTTCTGTTCCGGATCGAGCACTTCGAGCAATGCCGAGGCCGGATCGCCGCGGAAATCCTGGCCCAGCTTGTCGATCTCATCCAGCAGGAACAGCGGGTTAGAGGCACCAGCCTTGCGCAGATTGGTGATGATCTTGCCCGGCAGCGAGCCAATGTAAGTGCGGCGGTGGCCACGGATTTCAGCCTCGTCCCGCACCCCGCCCAGCGACTGGCGGATGAATTCGCGGCCCGTCGCCCGGGCCAGCGATTTGCCCAGCGAAGTCTTGCCCACGCCCGGAGGCCCGACCAGACACAGGATCGGACCCTTGAGCTTGTTGGTGCGCGCTTGCACACCGAGATACTCGATGATCCGGTCTTTGACCTTGTCGAGCGCATAGTGATCGGCATCCAGTACGGCCTGCGCCTCGTGTATGTCCTTCTTTACCTTTGTTTTTTTGCCCCATGGAAGACCAAGCAACACATCAAGGTAATTGCGGATGACAGTCGCCTCGGCGCTCATCGGCTGCATCGACTTGAGCTTCTTCAGCTCGGCAGTGGCCTTGGCGCGGGCTTCCTTGGACAGTTTGAGCTTGTCGATCTTGCCCTGCAGTTCGACCAGCTCATTGGCTTCCTCGCCGTCCCCGCCGCCGAGTTCTGACTGGATCGCCTTCATCTGTTCGTTGAGGTAATATTCGCGCTGGGTCTTCTCCATCTGGCGTTTGACCCGGCCGCGAATGCGCCGCTCCACCTGGAGCACGCCCAGTTCGCCCTCCATGAAGCTGTAGACCATCTCAAGCCGCTTCAGCGGATCGATCTCGGTCAACAGCGCCTGCTTGTCGGCGACCTTGGCATTGATATTCCCGGCGACCGTATCGGCCAGCTTCGAGGCATCATCGATATCCTCAAGCTGATCGCCAGCATCCTGCGACAACTTCTTGTTGAGCTTGGCATATTCACCGAACTGATCAACCACACTGCGCATCATGCCCGAGACTTCATCGCCCGAGGCGGTTTCGGATTCGAGCTTTTCAACCTGAGCAACCAGCATTTCTCCCGAACCGCCGGTTTCATCGCGCAGGTTTTCCAGCCGCGCGCGTTGCTGGCCTTCGACCAGCACCCGCACGGTGCCATCGGGCAGCTTGAGCAGCTGAAGGACAGTGGCGATCACGCCGATGTCATACAGATCATCGCGATCAGGATCATCGCAGCCCGGATCAAGCTGGGCGAGCAGGAAAATATCCTTGTCGCCCGTCATCGCCGCTTCAAGCGCGGCCACCGATTTCTCGCGGCCAACGAACAGCGGAACAACCATGCCGGGAAATACGACAATGTCGCGCAAGGGCAGGAGAGGAAAAATATTCATCTGCATAGTCCGTTCAATATAGCACCAAAAGGTACTTCCGGGCCTCAGTCAATCAGACTGAGCCAAGTCTTGAACCGGGATATGGGGACGGTGTGCAGCACGGGCAAGGGCCGCAGGTCGCTGGGCTGTGGATGGCAGCAAAAGGTGCGACTCAGCCCAGGTCGGGCATCTTGAACCCCGGCGGCAGGCCCATCCCCTGCTGGATCCGCGACATTTCTGCAGCCGAAACCTCATCCGCCTTGGTCCGCGCATCATTGAAGGCAGCGGCAATCAAATCTTCCAGGATCGGCCTTTCGGCAGGCACCATCATGCTGTCATCAATTGCAACACCGATGATCCGGCCCTTGGCTGAGCAGCGGATCCTGACCAGCCCGCCGCCAGCAACACCCTCCACTTCCATGCCATCAAGCCGGCCTTGCGCCTCGGTCATCTGCTTCTGGATGGTCTCGGCAGCGGCCTGGGCTGCCTTGATCATTTCTTCCATCGACTTCATGCCCGGACGCTCCAGTTCTGATCACCGCGCGCGGCGGTATCTTCTTCAACGAATTCGGCCCCAGGGAACGCGGCGAAAGCAGCCTCGACCAGCGGCGAGCGGCGCATTTCAGCCAGCTCTGCC
Source organism: Novosphingobium sp. (assembly GCA_031372185.1). Taxonomy (GTDB): domain Bacteria; phylum Pseudomonadota; class Alphaproteobacteria; order Sphingomonadales; family Sphingomonadaceae; genus Novosphingobium. The sequence goes on along the minus strand of JANMKT010000119.1, from coordinate 6,393 downwards.
GCACGCAAAGCCTCCGCCGTTTCACGCAAGGAGAGCAAACCCTCGTCCTCGCCTCGTTCGATCAACCACCGCTCCCCCGTGGCGCGCAGCAGCGCATCGCGCAGCTCCGGCCCCGGATCGCCGGAATAGCCCGGCGCCACGCCATATTGCAGCGCGGTGGGGGCAAGCGTAATCACCCGGATCCAGTCATGCATCACCTGCGCCACGCGGAGCTGGCCCGAATTATCGACCAGCTTGATCAAGGCCGCCCAATCAACCGCAATCGGTGCGTCCGGAGCAGGCGCAGTCTTGGTGCCACCAAAATTGGCCGGTGCAGCCATAACGCCACTAACAATCATTTCATTCAACTTCTTCGCCAACGTGCCGGGATCAGGCAAGTCAGTTGCATGCATCACCCGAAGCAGTGCCATCTGCGCCGCGACTAGCGGATCGGGCGCAACCTTGACCTCGTCATGACCCTTCAGCAGCAATTGCCACAGCCGGTGAAGCTGCCCGGCGGAGAGCCGCTGGGCCCATTCTTCGATCGCCGCACGCTCTTCGGCAGAAATTGCATCGGCAGCGACCTTGCTGATCTGCGCAACGGTGATCCGGTGGGTCAGCTCCATCGCCGAGCGGAGCAGCGCAACCGGCTCTACCCCCAACGCGAATTGCGCCGATATCAGCGCGAGCAAGCCCGTTGAATCACCACTGAGCAAGGCCGCCATCAGGCGGCGCTGCGCAGTTTTATCAGCCAGACCCAGCATATCGCGAACCTGTTCAGCAGTGACCAAGCCATCCCCGCCCAGATCGGCATGGGCAATCGCCTGATCGAGGATCGACAACCCATCGCGAACCGAGCCCTCGGCAGCATTGGCAATCATCGCCAGCGCCTCATCATCAGCGGCAACGCCTTCCGCGCGGCAAATCTCGGCAAAATGCTCGGCCAGCAAAGGCGCGCTGATCCGGCGAAGGTCGAACCGCTGGCACCGCGACAGCACCGTGACCGGCAGCTTGTCCACTTCGGTCGTGGCGAACAGAAACTTCACATGCGGCGGCGGCTCTTCCAGCGTCTTGAGCAGGCCATTGAACGCCTGTTTGGACAGCATGTGAACTTCATCGATGATGTAGATCTTGTAACGCGCAGAAACAGCGGCATAGCGCACAGCCTCGATGATTTCGCGCACATCGTCGATGCCGGTGTGGCTGGCGGCGTCCATCTCGATCACATCCATGTGGCGGCCTTCGGCAATCGCCACACAAGGCTCACACACCCCGCAAGTTTCTAGCGTCGGCCCGCCCTGCCCGTCCGGCCCAACGCAATTGAGCGCTTTGGCGATCAGCCGCGCGGTGGAGGTTTTGCCCACCCCGCGCACGCCGGTCATCAGGAAGGCATGGGCCAGCCGCTCGCGCCGGATCGCATTGCCCAGCGTCTGAACCATCGCGTCCTGCCCGATCAGCTGGGCAAAGGTTTGCGGCCGGTATTTGCGGGCCAGCACGCGGTAGGGCTGCGAGCTGACGGGTGCCGCGTGAGCGGTTGGTGGTGGCGCACCAAGCCCTAGCGCATCCTCCGGCATATCCGGATCGCGCGCGGTCACTGGCTCGTCGCCAAAAATATCGGGGGAATCGCCCATGGCACCTCGGTAGGGGTTGGTGCTTCGCTTGTCAGGAGAAAACCGGGGCTTGTTAGAAGAAAAGGAGCCGGGCGACCCGCCGCAAATCGTTGTGGCTGCTTCCTTCCGGATCTGACCAAGTTGGCGAACGCAAACGTCCCCCCGACTCCCGTGCGAACATATGGCAACCGTGTCGCGTTTCTGCAAGCTTGGCTGCAACAATCAGAGTAAATAGCTGCGACTCGAGTTCCCGGCCGCAATGGGGGGAAGGGGGCGGGCTTGCAATTGCTACCGACAGTGCGACCCCGGTAGCCGCAGGCTCGCCTTACCACTTGTGTGTTCCAAGCTAGCGGAAATTATCGGCGTAGGTTTGCAGCTTGAGGCGGCGCGGCGGAGTTGCGTGGACAGTAGCGGCGATGCCGTGCTTGTTCGCATAGGCCTGCGCTTCTGCCTGGGTCACAAAATTGAGCACGACTTGAACCTGGGTGTCGCCCGATCCGGCCCAGCCCATCAAGGGATCGGCCTGGCGCGCCTCGGCCGGGGCGAATTCAAGCACCCATTGGTCAGTCAGGGCTTTGCCCGATTGCATGGCATTTTTCGGGCGTTGATAAATACGTGCGGTCATGGCCAGTGCCTTTCCGCAAACCGGCGCCAAAATCAAGCGCGGCGTGATTTCTCAAAGGCATTGCGGGTTTTCAGACTGGGATCCTCCGCCCACGGCTCATCCGGCCAGCGGTGCCGGGGGTAACGGCCTTTCATATCGCGCTGCACATCGCGCCAGCTGCCACGCCAGAACCCGGGCAAATCCCGCGTCGACTGGATCGGATTTCCGGCGGGTGAGGTCAGTCTGAGCAGCAGGGGCTGTTCGGACTGGCCAAAGCCGGGATGCCGATCCAGTCCGAACAACGCCTGGACCCGCACTTCCACGCTTGGCCCGGCTTCATCGGCATAATCGATGGTGTGGTGCGTTCCGGCCGGGCTGCTGAATTGAGGTGGCGCCAGCCGATCAAGCAGTTGGCGTGCCGGATAATCGATCCGGTTTTTCAGCGCCTCATGCAGCGCTTGCGGATCAAGTGCGTCAAGCCGGCGGGTCAACAGCGGTTGAAGCCAATCCTGCACAGAGGCTAACAAGGCTTCGTCACACAGCGCAGCAATTCCGGCATAGCGGGCGCGGGTCAGCAGATTTCGACTGGCAGGAGAAAAGGGAACAATCTCGAGCCCTGCCTCGCGCACCCGCTCCGCGATCAATCCTGCAATCGCGGCCGCATCGGGCGCCGGATCGGGGCCGCGCGTCAGAGTGATCGCGCCCAGCCGCTGTTCAAGCATCGCCTCGACCCGGCGTTCATCGGCCAACCAGCGCAGATTGCTCCGCCGTTCGATCCGGTGAGCCAGCCAGCGCAGCACTTCGGCCTCATCCAGCGCAATCGCGCCTGTAATTCGCGCGCCCTTGGCCTCCCCCTGGGCATCGCCAACGCTGAGCCATTCGGCGCCGGACAACGGCGAGGCTGGATCAAGCCGTAGACCTCGGCCGCCCGCTGTCAGCCATTCATCGCCTGCGGGGCTGCGGGCTCGCGCGATATTGTCTGGATAGGCTTCGGCTAAAAGAATACCGAGCGGCGGCGGTAGCGTCCCCTCGCCCCTTTCCGAAAGCTCCTCGGCCCGCTTGGCCCAGCGCGCCGCCAATTGCTGCGATGCTTCGGCCCGCGCGGACCGATCCGCCATCCAGCGATCAAGCCGCTGCGCCAGATCCTCGCCGCGTCCGCCCAGACCCCGCTCCTGCAACAACAGCGCCAGCCGGGCCGCGGGCAATACCGCACCAACTTGCGCGGCATAAAGCAGCATATGGGCCAGCGGCGGCTCCATCGGCAGCGCTGCCATGCTGCGCCCATGCAGCGTGATCTGACCTGCCGCATCTACCGCGCCGAGTGAATGCAAAACCCGTCTTGCTGCACCCATCGCCGCTCCGGGCGGTGGATCAATCCAGGCCATTTCTGCCGGATCGGAATTGCCCCACTGGGCCAAAGTCAACGCCAGCGGTGCAAGATCTGCGGTCAGCATTTCTGGCGGATCGAACGCGGCGCGACCGGGATGAGCAGCTTCTTCCCATAGCCGATACGCCACCCCCGCTCCTTGCCGTGCGGCCCGGCCTGCGCGCTGGGCAGCAGCGGCTTGGCTGGCGCGGTGCGTGACCAGCCGGGTAACCCCTGCCGCCTTGTCGAACTCTGCCCGGCGCGACTGCCCGGCATCGACCACCACCGAAACCCCGTCCAGTGTCAGCGAGGTTTCGGCAATCGCAGTTGCCAGAACGATCCGACGGCGGCCCCCGGCATCACGGCGGATCGCGGCCCGCTGGGCAGCGGGTTCGCATTGCCCGTGGAGCGGCAGGACCAGAGCTTGCGGGAGCTTTTCAGCCAGCCGCTCTGCCGTGCGTTCAATCTCGCGGACGCCGGGCAGGAAGGCGAGGATATCGCAAACCTCATCCCGCCATGCCGTGATGATTGCCGCAGCCATCGCCTCATCCAGCCGCAGTTCGGGCCGGGCGCCAAGCCAGCGAATCACCAGCGGAAAAGCCTTGCCCACGCTTTCGATCACCGGAGCATCATTAAGCAGTCTGGCAAACCGCGCACCGTCGATAGTCGCCGACATTACCAGCAACCGCAGATCCGGGCGGAGCACTTGCTGGCTTTCAATGGCTAGCGCGAGGCCAAGATCGCTATCAAGATGCCGCTCATGCGCTTCATCGAACAGCACCGCACTAACCCCGGCCAGATCGGGATCATCCATGATCATCGCCACGAAAATCGCCTCGGTCATAACCAGAATGCGGGTCTTGGCCGAACGCTTCGCATCAAGCCGGGTAAGATAGCCGACGGTCTGGCCGGGCTGCTCGCCCAACTGCTCGGCCATTCGCTCTGCGGCAGCGCGCGCTGCAACCCGGCGCGGGCTGAGGATGATGACGGTGCCGCTGCACCACTCCTCGCCAATCAACGCCGGGGCGACTGCGGTGGTCTTGCCAGCACCGGGCGGAGCGATGAGGATGGCGGCGTTGCGTCCGCTCAGTGCCGACAGTAGGTCAGGAAGGACAGCTTCAATTGGCAGTTGCACAACAAACCCGTTCGTGTCGAGCGCAGGCGGGACACGCGCGCGGTGTCTCAACTACGCTCGACACGAACGGGTGTTGGGAATCAATCAGAAAGCGAAATTCAATACCGCCGTGAAACCGCAAACTCTGCTGCTTCAGCCATCGCCGCGCGGGCTTCGCCGGCGGGAAAACCGGCGATTGCATCGATCGCGCGCTGTGCAAACAAACGCGCCCGTTCCCGCGTGGCACCCACGCAATCATGACGCTCAATCAGCGCGACCGCATGGGCGAGGTCTGCGTCCGCGATCCGGTGGCCCGAAATCGCCTCTTTCCAGAAACGGCGCTCTTCATCGCTGCCGCGCGCATAGGCCAGGATCACCGGCAGGGTCATCTTGCCTTCGCGGAAATCATCGCCCTTGCCCTTGCCCATTTCGGCGCTGGAGGAATCATAGTCGATCGCATCGTCGACCAGCTGGAAAGCAATCCCCAGATTGCGGCCATAATCATCCAGCGCCCGCTCATCCGCATCGCTGCGTTCGGCCACCACGGCGGAGATCCGGCACGCGGCGGCAAACAGCGCGGCGGTTTTGGAGCTGATGATCGAAAGATAGCGATCTTCACTGGTTTCGATCTGGCGCTGGGCAGTCAACTGATCGACCTCGCCTTCGGAAATCACCGAAGACGCGCCCGAGAGGATTTTCAGCACCTTCAGACTGCCGTCCTCGACCATCAGTTCGAACGCCCGGGTGAACAGGAAATCGCCGACCAGTACGGTCGCCGGATTGCCGAATACCATATTGGCGGTCGCCTTGCCGCGGCGCAGGTCTGAACCATCGACCACATCATCATGCAGCAACGTCGCCGTGTGGATGAACTCCACCGAGGCGGCGAGTTTATGGTGCCGCGTCCCCTGATAATCGCACAGCACCGCACTGGCGAGCGTCAACATCGGGCGCATCCGCTTGCCCCCGCCGGCAATCAAATGCCCGGCCAGCGCGGGGATCAGCGGGATCTGGCTCTGCATCCGCTCCAGGATAACAGAATTGACGTTGTTCATTCCCGATGCGGTCAATGCCATCATCGGAGCGAGCGAAGACACGTGAACAGACTCTGGCATCCGCGATCGCAAGGGAATGATATCAGCGCTCATAGATCGCGCCTTTGGGACGCTGCAAAGGCGAAGGCAAGTGCAAAGCTGGCAATGGCATTACGCAAAATGTCATGCTAGCGAACGATCTCATGGCAGATAATGTTCCCGACCCGACACTGGCTGGCTTTCGCTCAAGCATCGATAATATCGATGCCGCGCTGATCCATATCCTGGCCGAACGCTTTCGCATCACCAAAGCGGTAGGCACCTACAAGGCGGCCAACGCCCTGCCCCCGTCCGATCCGGCCCGCGAGGAGGCCCAGATTGCGCGGCTGCGCAAGCTGGCGGTGGAAGCACAGCTCGATCCCGAGTTTTCGGAAAAGTTCCTGCGGTTTATCATCGATGAGGTGATCCATCATCATGAGCAGGCGCAGGGGAAATAACCGGCATCCCGGGCTTGACCCGGGACCGCTGGCCTCATCAATGCAGTGTTAGGGTCAGGACCTGTTAACCGCGCCATCGAGGTTTGAAGCAAAATGGTCCAGCGCGAGGCGGATAGGTGCGGGAATAGTTATTCTATTTCAAGCCTGTCCAACGCTGCGATGGGCCATTTTGGTCAAATCCGCTTGGAC
>JANMKT010000101.1:0-17293 GCA_031372185.1 Novosphingobium sp. | reverse complement strand
CCCCCACCGTAGGGCCTGTACATTCCCTTCCCCCACCCCCTTTCGTTTCCAGCCACGCCCCGACACCCCCACATCCTACCTCCTCCCCCCACGACACGAACGGGGCTGGGTAAAATGCCATCACTCGGCCTCCAGCTCGCGGCTCAAGCTGGCGTGAAACCGGTCGGCAAAGCGTTGCAGCCGGCTTTCCAGCAGATTAACCCGGTGCGAGAAGCGGTTGTAGGCGATGACCGCCGGGATCGCCGCAAACAGCCCAATCGCGGTGGCGAACAGCGCCTCGGAAATCCCCGGCGCGACCACGGCAAGCGAGCTGTTCTGCTGCTGACCGATCTGGAAAAAGCTGTTCATGATCCCCCAGACGGTTCCGAACAGGCCCACAAATGGCGCGACCGAGCCGACGGTGGCGAGGAAGTTGAGCCGCTCGGCCAGCTGGTCCGCCTCTTGCGCGACGCTGGCATCCATCGCCATCGCCAGCCGCTGGCGCGCGCCATCCCGGTCCAGCGCCTTGCCCGAGGTCGAGCGGCGCCATTCGGCCAGCCCGGCACCTGCCACGCGGGCCGAAGGAACATTGTCCTTCCTGCGCTCGCCTTGAAAGGCTTCGATATCGCCCGCTTTCCAGAAATCGCGCTCATAAGCATTGCAGCGCCTGGTCACCCCGGCCATCCGCAGACTGAACGAGACGACGATGGTCCACACCCAGATGCTGGCGATGATCAGCCCGCCCATCACCAACTGCACCACGATATCAGCATCGAGAAACAGCTTGACCGGGTTAAGGTGCGCGGGCGCAGCGGCGAGGAGCGCTAGGGCAGTCATTCGGATCCTTCGGTCATGGGAGAAACCTGGGCAAAAGCGATGCGCCAGGCATCAGGCATCCGGCGCGGGCGGCCATCGGGGGCGACAAAACCGATCCTCAGCCGCGCTTCGGACAGCAGCACGCCCTCCCGATAGGCCCGCTGGCGCATCCGGCAGCTGGCGGTGCGCATTTCCTCGGTCACCGTCTCGATCCCCACCGCATCATCCAGCCGCGCGGGCTTCAAATAGCGGATGGCAAGCTCAGTAACGGCAAACGCACCCTCGCCTGCTTCGTTCACTGCGCGCTGATCAATCCCCAGCAGGCGGACAAAATCGGACCGGGCGCGTTCAAACCAACGCAGGTAGTTGGCATGATAGACCACGCCGGAAAGATCGGTGTCCTCAAAATAGGCGCGCACCGTAAAGCGGTGGATCCGGCCATCAATCAGGCCAGCGGGGGGCTGCGGAAATAGCGTCATGCAATGCGGTCTTTAGCCGGGGCGCGACTCGCAGGGCAAGCTTGGTTTGCGCTCTACCGTGCCAGCATCGGGCCGAGCGGACGACCGCCGAACAAATGGACATGCAGATGCGGCACTTCCTGATGGGCATTCAGGCCGGTATTGGCGAGCAGCCGATAGCCCGGCTGGGTCAGCCCGGCCTCGCGCGCGACATGGCCGACCGCGCGAACGAAGCCGGCGATTTCCTCAGCCGGAGCATGGGCCGAAAAATCGTCCCAGCTGACATAGGCGCCCTTGGGGATCACCAGCACATGCAGCGGGGCCTGCGGGTTGATATCGTGGAAGGCCAGCGCCCATTCGTCCTCATAAACCGGGCGGTTGGGGATTTCGCCGCGCAGGATTTTGGCGAAGATATTCTGATCGTCATAGGGCAAAGTGGCATCGATCGGCATTACTTTGCCCTTGCTGCTTTTTCGGCGATCCCGGACACCCCTTCGCGCCGCTCAAGCTCGGCCAGCACGCTGTCCAGCGGCACGCCCCTGGCATCGAGCAGGACCAGCAGGTGGAACAGCAGATCTGCCGCTTCGCCGGTCAGCGCCGCCGCATCGCCGGTCAGCGCGGCGATTACCGTTTCGACCGCTTCCTCGCCCAGCTTCTGGGTGATCTTGGGCAGACCGCGCGCAGTGAGCTTGGCGACGTAGCTGGTTTCGGGATCACCGCTGCGGCGGGCCGCGATGGCCACGGCGAGGCGCGCGAGAGTTCCGGAATTGTCCATATTCGCCGCATTGCGGCCAGTATGGCGTCAGGTCAAGGTTCAGGCGCCAGGGCGTTAGTCGCGCGGCTTGCTGCGCCCGCCGCGGCGGCCCAGGATCAGGCCGAGCACGCCCAGGCTGAACAAGGCGATGTTCGAAGGTTCGGGAACACTTGCCCCGACTTGCGCAAAGGCGGGACTGGTGGCGAGGAGCAACGCACCGCCGGAAAACGCACGTGCGGTCAGCCCGCAAATATGTGAAAACCCCTGCATACCAAATGGTTGACGCAAATCCTGTGCCAGCGCCGCGGGATCAGGGGTAACGGCGCAGCTTGATGGTTAATCCAAGTCGCCAGGTGTGTGCAATTGTAAGAAATGCTGACGTAATTTCACCCGCGCGCGGGCAATCCGGCGGCGCGCAGGGCGGCATGGGCCTGGGCGATGGGATAGGTTCCGAAATGGAAGATCGAGGCGGCGAGGACCGCGCTGGCGTGGCCCCGGGTCACCCCTTCGACCAGATGATCGAGCGTGCCGACCCCGCCGCTCGCCACCACCGGCACCGATACGGCATCGGCAATCGCGCGAGTCAGCGCCAGATCATAACCGGCCTTGGTCCCGTCTCCGTCCATCGAGGTGACCAGCAGCTCGCCCGCGCCGAGTTCGGCCAGCTTGATGGCATGTTCCAGCGCATCGATCCCGGTGGCGTTCCGGCCACCGTGGGTGAAGATTTCCCACCCAGTTCCGGTCTTGCGGGCATCGACCGAGGCAACCACGCACTGGCTGCCGAATTTCGCCGCGATGTCCGCCACCACTTGCGGACGAGTGACGGCGGCGGAATTGACCGCGACCTTGTCTGCCCCGGCCAGCAGCAGCGCCCGGGCATCTTCCACACTGCGCACCCCGCCGCCCACGGTCAGCGGCATGAAGCAGACCTCGGCAGTGCGCCGGACCACATCGAGCAACGTGCCGCGCCCTTCATGGGTGGCGGAAATATCGAGGAAGCACAGCTCATCCGCGCCCGCCGCATCATAGGCGCGGGCCTGCTTGACCGGATCTCCCGCGTCCCTCAGATCGACGAAATTGACGCCTTTGACCACCCGCCCGTCGCGGACATCAAGGCAGGGGATGACGCGGATGCGGACGGTCACCCCCGGTTCCCCATCGCAATCGCCGCCGCCAGATCGAGCCGCCCGTCATACAGTGCCCGTCCCGTAATCACGCCTTCGATCCCTTCATGGGCATGGAGCGAGAGGACATGGATATCATCGAGGCCCTTGACCCCGCCGCTGGCGATCACCGGCAGATCGGTCCTTCGGGCCAGATCGACCGTCGCCTCGATATTGCATCCGGTCAGCATCCCGTCGCGGCCGATGTCGGTGAACAGCAGGCTGGCGACGCCCGCATCCTCGAACCGGCGGGCCATGTCGATGATGCTGACGTCGGAAACCTCGGCCCAGCCCTCGGTCGCGACCATGCCATCGCGGGCATCGACGGCGACGACGATCCCGCCGGGCCACTCTTTGGCCATATCCTTGACGAATTGCGGGTCTTTGAGCGCAGCCGTCCCCATCACGACGCGGGCAACCCCAAGCTCGAACCAGCCCTCGACCGCCGCTGCATTGCGGATCCCGCCGCCCAGCTGGACATGGCCGGGAAAGGCCTCAATAATTGCTTCGACCGCCTCACGATTTTTCGCACGGCCCGCGAATGATCCATCAAGATCAACCACATGGAGGAACTGCGCGCCGGCATCGGCAAACAGCAGCGCCTGCGCCGCCGGGTCATCGCCATAGACCGTCGCCCGGCCCATATCCCCCTCGGCGAGGCGAACGACCTGGCCAGCCTTCAGGTCAATCGCGGGAAAAATGATCACGGTTTCACCCCAGAATCACCCTGCTCCCCCGCGCAGGCAGGGGCCTCCGGCCTCGGGCGGGGCGGATGAGGCTTGAGGCCCCCGCCTGCGCGGGGGAGCACAGCTGTTGTACAAGTCGAATTCACGGCTTCCACTCCAGAAACCGGGCCAGCAGCCCCAGCCCATAGGCCTGACTCTTTTCGGGGTGGAACTGCACGCCAAGAATATTGTCGCGCGCCACTGCCGCAATGATCCCGCCGCCGTGGTCGGTCAGCGCGGCGATGTGGTGGCCTTCATCGGGCACGAAATGGTAGCTGTGAAGGAAATAGGCCTCGCCCGGCTCGATCAGCGCTGCGCCATCATCATGTGGCATTGGCCCGACATCGTTCCAGCCCATATGCGGCACCTTGATCGCCGGATCGGTCACTTCGATCGGCCGCACCTCGCCGCCGATCCAGCCCAGGCCTTGCGTGATCCCATGCTCCACGCCCCTTGTGGCGAGCAATTGCATTCCGACGCAAATGCCCAGAAACGGCGCGCCGCCGATTTGCACCCGTTCAGTCAACGCTTCGATGAGGCGCGGAATCGCGCCCAGACCTTCGGCACAGGAGCGGAAAGACCCGACGCCGGGCAGCACGATGCGATCAGCGGCGCGGATCACTTGCGGATCGGCGGTCAGCGTCACACCTTCTGCCCCCGCCACTTTCAAAGCGTTGGCGACCGATTGGAGATTGCCCGCGCCGTAATCGATCAGCGCGACAATTTCAGCCACCGAGCTGCCCCTTGGTCGAGGGAATCGCACCTGCCTTGCGCGGATCAAGTTCCACCGCGCTGCGCATCGAGCGGGCAAAGCCTTTGAAGATGCCTTCGCAAATGTGATGGTTGTTGCTGCCATAGAGCAGCTCGATATGGAGCGTGATCCCGGCGGCCTGCGCAATCGAGTGGAACCAGTGCTCGAACAGCTCGGTATCCATCTCGCCCAGCCGCGGCTGGTTGAACGCGGCCTTCCAGACAAGGATCGGCCGCCCCGAAATATCCAGCGTAACCCGGCACAACGCCTCGTCCATCGGCGAATAGGCCATGCCGTATCGCCCGATCCCGGCCTTGTCGCCCAAAGCCTCGGCAATCGCCTGGCCGATCGCAATGGCGCTGTCTTCGGTGGTGTGATGCTGATCGACGTGGAGATCGCCTTTGATCTGGCACGAAATATCGATCAGCGAATGGCGTGAAAACTGCTCGATCATGTGATCGAGGAAGCCGATCCCGGTCGAGACCGAATAGGCCCCGATGCCATCGAGGTTCACTTCGACCGCGATATCGGTCTCGTGAGTCTTGCGGGCGATACGGGCAATTCTGTCGTCAGAGGCTAGTTGGCGCATAGGTGGGCCTATAAACCGGCGGGTTTTGTTGTCCAGCAGACACATCAATTACCCTTGACCGGCTGGCGCACTGTCCCCACTTGGGGGGCATGAACGATCACATACCCGACAGCCTGATCCATTATGACGAAATCGTGCAGGAAGCCCTGCGCGCCGTGGTCGGCCGGGTGCTGGGCGAAGTGGAGGCCAGTGGCGGCAATTTGCCCGGCGAACACCACTTCTACATCACTTTCAAGACCACGGCACCGGGGGTTTCGATCCCCTCGCATCTCAAGCAACGCTTCCCCGACGAAATGACCATCGTCATCCAGAACAAATTTTGGGAGCTCAAGGTGGACACGGAAGGCTTTTCAGTCGGCCTGTCGTTCAACCAGATCCCATCCAAGCTGCAGGTGCCTTTTTCGGCAATCACGGCGTTCGTCGATCCCTCGGTCGATTTCGGACTTCAGTTCCAGTCCGCCATGCCCGATCTTGCGCCTGAACCGCATGAGGATGCGGAAAACGATTCACCAGGCAATGCATCGGATCCATCTACCGACGATGACTCAAACGTCGTCACGATCGATTTCGGGCGCAAGAAGTAAACCGTGTCCCGCAGGATCATCACGACCTTGGTGCGGCGCAGCGGAAACCGGCTGATCGACCTCACACTTGGCAGGGTCCTGCCCGACAATCCGGCCCTTCCGAACAAGCGCCCGACGCTGCTGGGCGGACTGGCCGGCGCAGCCGCAGTGCGGATCGCGACCCGCTCGGTTCCTGGCGCTATCGTGGTTGGCGGCGGCTTGCTCGCCAAGACATTGTATGATCGCAGACGGGCGAAACAGGCGAAAAAGCCTGAACCTGCGGATCAATCTATTCCCAAGGCTTGATTCGGCCCCCCACCTTGCGCCATCAGCGTGCATGATTTCCACTGATACGCCCCTCACCGACACACTCCAGCGCCGCGGACTGATGTTCATCCTGTCCTCCCCGTCGGGAGCTGGAAAGACCACGCTGGCACACAAGCTGCTGGCGCATGACCCGGATATTCGCAATTCGGTTTCGGTCACCACCCGGCCGATCCGTCCCGGCGAGATCGAGGGGCAGGACTACTTCTTCACGACCCGCGCGGGCTTCGATCAGATGGTTGAGGCAGGCCATTTCCTCGAATGGGCCGAGGTCTTCGGGCATTGCTATGGCACCCCCAAGGCCCATATCCGCGCCGGCCTGAAAGAGGGGCAGGACTATCTGTTCGATATCGATTGGCAAGGCACTCAGCAGCTTTACCAGAAGGCCGAAACCGATGTGGTCCGGGTTTTTCTGTTGCCCCCCAGCCTGCCAGAGCTGGAGCGCCGCCTGACCGGGCGCGGGACCGACAGCGCCGCAGTGATCGCCGCCCGGATGCAGCGCGCCCAGGCCGAAATCAGCCATTGGGACGGCTATGACTATGTTATCGTCAACGACGACATCGACATTTGCTTTGCCAAGATCGAGCATATCCTGGCCGCCGAACGGATGAAGCGCGCCCGCCAGACCGGGCTGATCGGGTTTGTCCGGGAATTGATGCGCCGGGGGTGATTCCAAATCTCGATGAGGACAATTCATAAGCCCCTCCCCTGAAGGGGACGGGGTGAGCCTGATTCTGGGACATTTGGCATAAGACCCTCTCCTCAAAGGAGAGGCTATCAATGCCCCGAAGGATCGATCACGTCGCTGGGGATCCAGCCGTTGACGATCCCGCCGTCGATCGGGATCGTGGTGCCGACCACATAATCCCCCGCCCGGCTGGCGAGATAAATCGCCCCCGCCGCCATATCTTCGGCCACCCCGACTCGGCTGGCCGGGATGCCCCTCGCCGAAGCTTCGGGGTTCTTCGCCGCAGCCTTGTTCATCTCGCTCGGGAAAGCGCCAGGCGCGATCCCGCTGACGACGATATTATCCTTGATCAGCCGCGCTGCCATCCGCTTGGTCAAATGGATCAGGCCCGCTTTGGAAGCCTGGTAGGAATAGGTATCCCACGGATTGGGGCGCATCCCGTCGATCGAGGCGATATTGATCACCTTGGCCGGCTGACCGGGCTTGGCCGCCGCCTTAAGCAGACCGTGGAGCTTTTGCGTGAGGAAGAATGGCGTCTTGAGGTTAAGGTCCATGACCTTGTCCCAGCCCACCTCGGGGAAGTCTTCAAACTCCGCGCCCCAGGCCACCCCGGCATTGTTGATCAGGATATCGAGCCGGGTTTCGCGTTTTGCGATCTCGTCAGCGAGGCTCTGGATGCCGTCTTTCTGACTGATATCGCCGGGAATGCCGATCACGCGGTCCCCGAATTCGGCCACCGTCTCATCGATTTGCGCCTTCTTGCGCGCGGTGATGTAGACCCGCGCGCAGCCCGCAGCGAGAAACCCTTCGAGCAACATCTTGCCGATCCCGCGCGAACCGCCGGTGATGAGGGCGATGCGGCCTTCAAGGCTGAATAGTTTCGCGAAATCCATGATTACTCTCCCAAATATCCCGTCGTCCCCGCGTTCGCGGGGACGACGAATTAATACCCGTTCAACCTCGCCACCAGCTCGGCGTGGTAATACATATCGCCCATGAACTCGGCCAGAGCCCGGTCGCGCTTCATGTAGAGGCCGATGTCATATTCGTCGGTCATGCCGATCCCGCCGTGCATCTGGACCCCTTCCTTGACCGCGAGGCTGGCTGCCTTGCCGGCCTTGGCCTTGGCAACCGAGACCATCAGCTCGGCCTTTTCGGACCCGCCGTCGAGCAACTGCTGCGCCTTGATGACCACCGCGCGGGCGATCTCGATTTCGGAATAAAGGTGGCTGACGCGGTGCTGCAGTGCCTGGAATTCACCGATCAGCTGGCCGAACTGCTTGCGCTGCTTGAGGTAGGTAACGGTCATCTCGAACGCCCCGCGCGCGACGCCCACGCTTTCCGCCGCCGCGCCAACGCGCCCTGCGGCCAGCATCCGGTTCAGCACGTCGCGTCCGCCATCAACCTCGCCGATCACCGCATCGCCGTCCAGCTCGACATTGTCGAGCTTGAGATGGGTGGCGATCGAGCTGTCGACCAGCCGCACGGCATCTTGCGACAGCCCCGCCGCATCGCGCGGCACCGCAAACAGCGTGATCCCGACCTCGTCATCATCCGCGCCGGCCGTGCGCGCGGCCACCACCAGCATATCGGCGCTGCCGCCGTGGACCACAAAGTCCTTCGCACCGGTCAGCCGGAAGCCGTTGCCGGCCCGCTCCGCGCGGGTCTTGATCCGTTCAGGGCGATGCTTGACGCCTTCATCGATCGCGACCGCAAACACGCTTTCGCCAGCAATCAATCCGGGGAGCCAACGTGCCTTGAGCTCGGCGCTGCCCGCGCCAAGCGCGCTAGCCGCCATGACCGAGCTGGTCAGGAAAGGGGATGGGGTAAGGTTGCGGCCAATTTCCTCCAGCACGATTCCGGCCTCGACATGGCCCATGCCAAGCCCGCCATCGGCCTCACTCACCAGCAGCCCGGTGAAACCCATTTCGGCCATCTGCTGCCACAGGCCGTGGCCAAAGCCATCCTTGCAATCGGTGTCGCGCCAGTGGCGCAGCTGCTTGGCAATCGCGCCTTCCTCAGCCATGAAAGCGCGGGCCGTATCGGCCAGCATCGTCTGATCATCGGTATGATAAAGCGGCATTTTCTCTCCCTTCGTCATCCCGGACTTGATCCGGGATCGCGGGCCTCTAGGTAAGGCTCGGCGGACAGCGGTCCCGGGTCGAGCCCGGGACGACGCGAACAATCAGGCCCCCGGCAAATCGAGAATCCGCTTGGAAATCACGTTGAGCATCACCTCGCTGGTACCGCCCTCGATCGAATTGGCCTTGGTCCGCAGCCAGCCGCGCGAGGCCGCACCGCCGCCCGTGGCCTCACTGTCCCATTCCAGCGCCCGGCTGCCGCCACCCGCCATCAGCAGCTCGTGACGGCGCTTGTTGAGCTCGGTCCCGGCATATTTCATCATGTTGGGCTGGGCCGGATGGGCGCGGCCGGTCTTGACCTCATCGAGGAACTTCTCGCCCATTGCCGCATAGGCCAGCGCATCGACATCGAACATCGCTAGTTCTGCGCGGAGCAGCGGGTCTTCCAGACCATTTCGGGCCAGCACCGCGCCGATGGTGTTGAGCCGGTCGGTGCTACCCGCGCCCGAAATCATCTCGCGCTCATGGCCGAGCAGATATTTGGCGACATCCCAGCCGCGACCCACCTCACCCACGATCTGCGCCTTGGGCACTTTCACATTATCGAAGAAGGTCTCGCAGAACGGCGAGTTGCCGCTGATCAGCAGGATCGGCTTGGTCGAAACGCCGGGGCTATCCATATCGAACAGCAAGAACGAGATACCCTGATACTTGTTTGATTTGTCGGTCCGGACCAGACAGAAGATCCAGTCAGCCTGGTCCGCATAGGAAGTCCAGATTTTCTGGCCGTTGACGTTCCAGTGATCGTCCTTGTCTTCGCCGAAGGTCTGCAAGGACACCAGATCCGAGCCTGAGCCCGGTTCGGAATAGCCCTGGCACCAGCGGATTTCGCCGCGCGCCACCTGGCCCAGATAATGAACCTTTTGCTCTTCCGTGCCGAATTTGAGCAGCGCAGGCCCCAGCATCCAGATCCCAAAGCTGGAGAGCGGCGCGCGGGCACCGATCCGGCCCATTTCCTCGCGCCAGATTTTGGCCTGCGCAGGCGACATGCCTGCGCCGCCATAGGCTTCTGGCCAATCGGGGACGGTATAGCCCTTGGCCACACAGCGTTCCAACCAGGTTTTCTGGGCCTCGCTGTTGAACTGGAACTTGCGCCCGCCCCAGCAGACATCGCCTTCGTCGCGCACAGGCTGACGCATTTCGGCGGGGCAGTTTTCTTCCAGCCAGGCGCGGATTTCGGCCCGGAAGCCATCAAGGTCAGACATCGGGAAGCTCCTCTCTTAAGCGATAGGTTAAGGCGCAACGACACGACTGCGCAAGCGCGGAATTCTGAGGCTTCAAGCAAAGCCCGCTTGCCGTAGCGTCAAGCAGGCAAGCGTTGACCGGGTGCGGCGCGGCCCTAAGCTGACCCCAAATAAAATGTGTATGGAGAGAGCGAAATGACCAGCGGGCGATTCTTCGGCAAATGTGCGGTCGTCACGGGAGCCGCATCGGGCATCGGGCGTGAAACCGCGCTGTTGTTCGCCCGTGAAGGTGCACAGGTGTTCGCCGCTGACCTTGATCTGACGGGCGCGCAGGCGGTTGCGGCGCAGGTTCCCGGCATCACCGCCGTTGCCTGCGATGTCTGTGATGTGGCGCAGATCAAGGCGCTGATGGATCAGGCCGCAGCCGCTTGCGGCGGGATCGACATTGTCTTCAACAACGCCGGGGCCGGCGGCGCGCGGGCACCGATCGACGAGATCGAGCCTGAGGACTGGGACGCCACGATGGACCTGCTGCTGCGCTCGGTCGCAATGGGGATCCGTTATGCCGCGCCGCACATGAAAAGCCGTCCGGGGGCTGCGATCGTCAACACCTCCAGCGTCGCGGCAATCGGCGCGGGCTATTCGCCGACCGCTTATGCCGTTGCCAAATGCGGCGTGCTGCACCTCACCAAAGTCGCCGCGACCGATCTGGCCCGCTATGGCATCCGGGTGAACGCAGTGCAGCCCGGCTTCATCAACACCAATATCTTCACCGCCTCGATCGATTTACCCGAGGACAAGGTCGATACCGCCAAGACGATGATCGCGCAAATGTCGTCCCACGCCCAGCCAGTGGCGCGCGGCGGACAGCCCATCGACATCGCCAATGCCGTGGCGTTCCTGTGCAGCGAGGCGGCCTCGTTCATGACCGGAACCTCGCTGCTGGTCGATGGCGGCATCACTATCGGCCCGCGCCACGCCTGGGACCCTGAGGAACCCGGAATGTTCGATACGATCCTGGCGCTGGCTGAAGCCCCTGCATGAGTCCTGCCGAACCCCTGGCGGCCCGGCGCGTGTCATTGCCAGCGGCAGAGCGGCTTCCGCTGCGGATCAAGCTTGGCAATGGCTTCGGGTCGGTTGCCTATGGGGTGAAAGATAACGGCTTCGCCACGCTGCTGCTGCTGTTTTACAGCCAGGTGCTGGGGCTCGAAGCGCGGCTGGTCGGGCTGATCCTGCTGGTCGCGCTGCTGCTCGATGCGATGGTCGATCCGCTGGTCGGCTATTGGAGCGACCAGACCCATAGCCGCTGGGGCAAACGCCATCCGTGGATGTATGCCGCGATCCTGCCGATGGCGGGCGCGTGGATCATGCTGTGGCACCCGCCCGAAACGGCCTCCGGGTGGCTCTATGCTTATCTGCTGCTGTTCGCATTCCTGATGCGCGCGGCGGTTTCCTGTTACGAAATCCCGGGATTGTCAGTCGTTCCGGGCCTGACCAGCGATTATGACGAGCGCACCTCGCTGACCCGCTGGCGGTTCATTTTTGGCTGGGCAGGCGGGCTGCTGATGCTGACTCTGGCGTTCGGGGTGTTTCTGGTGCCCACGGCTCGCTATCCGGTCGGGCAGTTGAACATCGATGGATACCAGCTCTTCGGCTGGACTGGCGCGATCCTGATGATAATCGCGACCAGCGTTTCCGCGCTAACGACGCATCGCCGGATTGCCCGGCTGGATTCCAGCCCGCCGGTCCATCTGCCGCTGCGCCAGACGATCCGCAAGATTCGCCAGACGCTGACCAACCACGCCTTTCTGATCCTGCTGGCAAGCACACTGTTTGCCTACATCAATCTGGGGATGACTTTTTCTGTCACCACCTATCTGCTGACCTACTACTGGGAAATGCCGCAGTCGGGCTTTCTGGCCTATTCGATAACCTTGTTCGTCGGCGTGGTCGGCGCTTTCTTCCTGGTCGGTTTCATGCAGGGCCGGATCGAAAAGAAAACCGGCGCGGTGGCTGCAGGCACCGCCTCGCTCATTTTGGCGGTCACGCCCTATCTGCTGCGGTTTGCCGGACTGTTCCCCGAAAACGGCCAGCCGGGGCTGATCCCGGCCTTGTTTGCCCTCGTCACCCTGTCCAACGCACTGGCCGTATCCGCTTCGATGCTCAGCCAATCCATGGGTGCCGATATCATCGAGGCGTCGCAGGAAAAAACCGGCGAACGCACCGAAGGACTGTTCTTTTCGGCCTATTTCTTCACCCAGAAATGCGCCACCGGGGTCGGCATTTTTCTGACCGGCGTGATCATCAGCGCGTCAGGGTTTCCGGCCAAGGCCAGACCAGGCGAGATTGCCGAACCGGTGCTTGGCAGCCTGGCCATCTATTTCCTGATCGCCCTGGTTACGATAGCAGTTGTCAGCATCGCCTTTATCTCGCGCTTTCCGATCACTCGCTCCGATCATGAGCAGCGGGTCGCAAAGCTGGCAGCGGCGGCGGAACAGACTGGACTACCAACTTAACCGCGCGCTTAATTGACCCTTGGCGCGGCCCCTGCCCTCTGGCAGGGATGTTCCACAAGATTCGACAGTATCACAGAAAGGCACAGGCCATGGATTTCGAACCAACCGAGCGGCAAGTATATTGGCGCGACCGCGTGCGCCAGTTCATCGAGAACCACGTTCGCCCGCGCTACGGCGATTACAAGCGCCAGGATGCCGAGGGTGAGCGCTGGAAAGTTTTGCCGGTAGTCGAAGAGGAAAAGGCCCGCGCCAAGGCACAGGGGATCTGGAACCTGTTCATGCCGCCGCAGTTCGGCCGGACTCACGTGGACGATAGTTTTGAATTCGATGGCCCCGGCCTGACCAACCTTGAATATGCGCTTTGCGCCGAGGAAATGGGCCGCGCTGCCTTCGCCAGTGAAGTGTTCAACTGCTCCGCGCCCGATACCGGCATCATGGAAGTGCACCACCGCTATGGCACCCGCGATCAGAAGGACAAATGGCTGGGGCCATTGATGAATGGCGAAATCCGTTCGGCCTTCCTGATGACCGAGCCCGATGTTGCTTCATCGGATGCGACCAATATCGAATGCTCGATCCGCCGTGAGGGCGACGAATATGTCATCAACGGGCGCAAATGGTGGTCATCGGGTGCGGGCGATCCGCGCTGCAAGATCGCGATCGTCATGGGCAAGACCGATTTCGAGGCCAAGCGTCATGCCCAGCAATCGATGGTGCTGATGGAATTGGATTCGCCGGGTGTTGAAATCCTCCGTCACCTGCCGGTGTTCGGCTATGACGATGCGCCGCATGGCCATATGGAAATCCTGCTCAAGGACGTCCGCGTTCCCGCCACCAACATGCTGCTGGGCGAAGGCCGCGGGTTCGAGATCGCCCAAGGGCGCCTGGGACCAGGCCGGATCCACCACTGCATGCGCACCATCGGGGTTGCCGAAGAGGCGCTGGGCAAGATGGCCAAGCGGCTTCAGTCGCGGGTCGCCTTCGGCAAGACTATCGCCGAGCAATCGGTGTGGGAAACGCGGATCGCGCGCGCCCGGATCGACATTGAAATGACCCGGCTGCTGTGCCTCAAGGCGGCGGACATGATGGACAAGGTCGGCAACAAGTCCGCTGCAGCCGAGATCGCGATGATCAAGGTGCAGGCTCCCAACATGGCGCTGCGGATCCTCGACGATGCGATCCAGGCGCACGGTGCAGGCGGTGTTTCGGAAGATTTCGGCCTAGCCCAGGCCTGGGCGCATCAGCGCACGCTGCGCCTTGCCGATGGTCCGGACGAAGTGCACGAGCGGGCCATCGCCCGGATCGAGTTCGCGCGGCATTCGGGGGCGACCAAGCAGGCCTAGAGCATCAGGCGCGGTAACACGTCGTCCCCGGCTTGACCGGGGACCGCTGGCCTCATCGGCGCGAGGCCGGAATGATGCGGCCAGCGATCCCCGCTTTCACGGGGATGACGGCAACAGGAGACTAGAATGAAGGCCGCAGTTCTTATCGAAGCTGGCAAGCTGCTCGAAATCGAGCAGCTCAGCATTGCCAATCCCGGCCCGCATGAAGTGCTGATCCGCACTGCGGCCTGCGGATTGTGTCATTCGGACCTGCATTTCATCGATGGGGCCTATCCCCACCCGCTTCCCGCCGTTCCGGGGCATGAGGCGGCCGGGATTGTCGAGGCGGTCGGAGCTGAGGTTCGCACGGTCAAGGTGGGCGATGCAGTCGTCACCTGCCTCTCGGCCTTCTGCGGTCACTGCGAGTTCTGTGTGACTGGCCGGATGTCGCTGTGCCTCGGCGGTGACACCCGCCGCCGGCCGGGCGAGGCCCCGCGCCTGACGCGCAGCAGCGATGGCAGCCCGGTGGCCCAAATGCTCAATTTGTCGGCCTTTGCCGAAATGATGCTGGTACACGAACATGCCTGCGTGGCGATCAACCCCGAAATGCCGCTCGACCGCGCTGCGATCATCGGCTGCGCGGTGACCACGGGTGCTGGCACGATCTTCAACGCCTGCAAGGTGACGCCCGGCGAAACCGTAGCTGTGATCGGCTGCGGCGGGGTGGGCCTCGCCACGATCAACGCCGCCAAAATCGCCGGTGCTGGCCGGATCATCGCCGCCGACCCGATTGCCGAAAAGCGCGCTTTGGCGATCAAGCTGGGGGCGACCGACGTGGTCGATGCCAGCGATCCCGACGCGGCCCAGCAGATCCTCGATCTGACCAAGGGCGGCGTCGATCATGCGATCGAGGCCGTCGGTCGCCCGGCCTCGGCGGCGCTTGCGGTCAGCTCACTGCGGCGCGGTGGCACGGCTACCATTTTGGGGATGATGCCGCTTTCCGAAAAGGTCGGGCTCAGCGCGATGGACCTGCTTTCGGGCAAGAAACTGCAAGGCGCGATCATGGGCGGCAACCACTTCCCGGTCGATCTGCCGCGGCTGGTCGATTTCTACCTGCGCGGGATGCTCGATCTCGACACGATCATTGCCGAACGGATCCCGCTCAGCCAGATCAACGAGGGCTTTGACAAGATGCGTGCCGGTCATTCCGCGCGCTCGGTGATCGTGTTTGATCAATAAAGGACTGGCAATGAGCGAAGCGCCGATTGATGCCGAAACCGCCTTCGTCGGGACCGTCGTGCCCGAAGGGGCCGACAGGCTTGACGAGGCCAGGCTGACCCAGTGGCTTGAAGCCAATGTCGCAGGCTTCAAGGGACCGGTCGCGCTGACCAAGTTCAAGGGCGGGCAATCCAACCCGACCTACAAGATCGCCGCGTCCTCGGGAAATTATGTCCTGCGCCGCAAGCCTTACGGTCCGCTGCTCCCCTCGGCCCACGCGGTCGATCGCGAATACAAGGTCCAGGCGGGCTTGCACAAGGTCGGCTTCGCGGTCGCCCCGCAATATGGGCTGTGCACCGATGACAGCGTGCTGGGCAGCTGGTTCTATGTCATGGGTATGGTCGATGGCCGGACAATCTGGGACGGATCGATGCCCGGCTCCACCCCCGATTATCGCCGTGCCACCTATAATTCGATGATCGACACGCTGGCCGCATTGCACAATGTCGATGTCGAGGCTGCAGAGCTGTCCGATTATGGCAGGCCCGGCAATTACTTCGGCCGCCAGGTCGAGCGCTGGACCAAACAATACCGTCTGGCCGAGACCGAGACCATGGCGCCGATGGAGCGGCTGATCGAATGGCTCCCCGCTACCCTGCCTGAGCAGACCCGCACCTCGGTGGTCCACGGTGACTACCGGATCGACAACATGATCTATGCCCATGACCGGCCGCAAGTGCTGGCGGTGCTCGATTGGGAGCTTTCGACGCTGGGCGATCCCTTGGCCGATTTCACCTATGTCGCGATGGCTTGGGTCACCGAAAACGGGGGCCGTTCAGGGGTGATGGACCTTGACCGCAAGGCGCTGGGCATCCCCGAGCTGGACGAGGCGGTGGAGCGCTATTGCGGCTTGACCGACCGGACCAGCCTGCCCGATCTGAACTGGTACTTCGCCTATAATTTCTTCCGCCTCGCCGGGATCATGCAGGGGATCAAAAAGCGGGTAATCGATGGAACCGCCTCCAACGCGCAGGCCAAGGCGATGTCCGATCGGGTTCAGCCGCTGGCCGACACAGCCTGGGATTTCGCGCAAAGGGCCGGGACATGAACCAGTTCGACCTGACCGGAAAGGTCGCCGTGATCACCGGCTCATCGCGCGGGATCGGGCGGGCAATCGCCGAGGACTATGCCGATCACGGTGCCAAGGTGGTGATCACCAGCCGCAACATCGGCCCGTGCGAGGAGGTTGCGGACGCGATCAACGCCAAGCATCCGGGTGCGGCGATCGCGGTCGCGTCCAGCCTGTCGTCAAAGCCATCGCTGCAAGCGATGGTCGATGCGGGCCGCGCCGCGTTTGGCCGGATCGACGTGCTGGTCTGCAATGCCGCCTCGAACCCTCATTACGGGCCGATGGAGACGATCACCGACGAAGCCCTCCGCAAGACGCTCGATCTCAACATCGTTTCGCAGCACTGGTTGATCACCATGGTCGCGCCCGAGATGCGTGCGCGCAAATCTGGCTCGATCATTCTGGTGTCTTCGATCGGAGGTTTGCGCGGCTCAACCATTCTGGGGGCCTATTCGATCACCAAGGCGGCCGACATCCAGATGGCCAAGAATCTGGCGCGCGAATTCGGTCCGGATAATGTCCGGATCAATGCGCTGGCGCCGGGGCTGGTGCGAACCGATTTCGCCAAAGCGCTGTGGGAAAATCCGGAAAACCTGAAGCATTCGGTCTCCAATGCCTGCCTCGGCCGGATTGGCGAACCGCACGAGCTGGCGGGCGCAGCGGTGTTTCTGGGAGCGGACGCATCGAGCTTCATGACCGGGCAGACCCTGGTAGTCGATGGCGGCGTGGTGGTTTAGAGCATGATGCGATAAAACTGAATCGCATCATGCTCTATAATTCTTTGTTGTCGCGTGATTTATTACGAAAAACCGGTTCCCACTTTTTCGCATCACGCTCTAAGTGTTTAGTCCCGGCATTTGATGGTGTAATATTCAGCCATCAATGGAAGGACGCACTATGGGACAGATTCTACACGGGAGCGCCCGCACGACAGCGGCAGTCCGTCGAGCGATACAACATAGTCAAGAGAGCC